>JANWZG010000414.1 GCA_025054735.1 Cyanobacteriota bacterium
GTTTCGAGCACGGCAGCTTTCCAGTAACCCCCCGGAACTAGGAGTTGGGGAACCTCACCCTGGGCTAAGTCCAGGCCAAGTTTAACTCGATGCAAATTGCCCTCTAGGTCAACCAAGATGTAGGTAATAGCTGAGCCTGCATGGAAGTAGTGCATGATGTCGGATTGGTTTTTGTGTAGATGATCGATGGGCCGATCGTCCGTGAGTAGGTAATAAATCGAGGTCATTGTGGAGCGGTTTCCCCCTAGACGCGAGGTAGGAATTTGTTCTAGAGCGCGGTAGGTTTCAGCAAAGTAGCCCCCTTCGATATGTTCTACTAATGAAAGGCGATCAATCCAATAGTGCTTATTCATGGTGACGGCGAACCTGTAATAGTGCCTGACTAAGTTGTTGATGGATATGACCATTGGTCGCTAGGATCCGCCCAGAGGTAATATCCCAGGCAGAACTGTCATAGGCGGTGACATGACCGCCCGCTTCGGTAACCAACAGTGCCCCTGCGGCTACATCCCAAGGAGACAAGCCTCGCTCCCAATAGCCATCTAATCGGCCACAGGCAACATAGGCAAGGTCAACAGAGGCTGAGCCGCCCCGGCGCACCCCTTGGGTTAGATGGGTGAGATGACAAAATTCAGCATAGTTGTTGTCGGGGGTTTGTCGGCGATCGTAGGCAAACCCAGTTACCAGCAGGCTCTTATCCAGTGATGCTGTAGTTGAGACGTGGATAGGCCGACGATCGCGGGTTGCTCCTAGGCCCTTTGCTGCCCGGAATAATTCGTTGCGTCTAGGGTCATAGACAACTCCCACACTGGGGATACCATCGATTAACAAGCCGATGGATACCGAATAAACGGGATATTGGTGGGCATAGTTAGTGGTGCCATCGAGGGGATCGATCGCCCAAAGAAACCCACTATCCAAACTGCCAGAGCGGCCTGATTCTTCAGCTAAAATGCCATGGTCAGGCAAGTGCCGCTGCAAAATCTCCAACACTAGTGCTTCCGCAGCTTTGTCGGCTGCTGTGACTAGGTTTCCAGCTTCACCCTTTTCTTCAATTTTGCCTAGCTTGCCCGAAAAATCCTGCAATACGCCACCGGCTGCCAAGGCAGCTTCTGTGGCAATATCCAGAAAACGCTGTAGATCGCGGGAGGATGTCATGACTACCTCAAGGTTGGGTGATGGTTGCTCAGAGGACTCAAGTCCTCCCTACAATACAGAGGACTCAAGTTCTCACTACGAACGATTTAGCACTTATTAGGGTTACTAATCGATTGGCTAGCCACCATAGGGAATGGCAGGGATCAAGACCTCATTTACTCGTAAGTCCAAGGTGTAATCGTCGGTGTCCAGTTAACTAGTTCCTCGTCGGTGAACCAGAGCTTTATTTCTTGTTGGGCAGTTTCGATCGCATCTGACCCATGGATTAAATTGCGCCCGATATTCACGCCAAAATCACCCCGAATGGTGCCCGGTTCAGCCGTTAAGGGGTTAGTCGCGCCAATAATTTTACGGGCAGCGGCCACTACACCATCCCCTTCCCACACCATCGCTACAACTGGAGAAGAAATGATGAAATTGACCAAGGACGAGAAGAAGGGGCGCTCCTTGTGTACAGCATAGTGCTGTTCGGCTAGTTCTCGGCTGACAGACATCAGCTTTAGTCCCACTAGGGTAAAGCCTTTGGTTTCAAAGCGGCGGATAATCTCGCCCACCAGTTTACGTTGAACACCATCGGGCTTGATGGCAATAAAAGTGCGCTCTACAGTCATAGCTCTCCGTTCTGATTTCCAATCATTAAGATTACACTGTTAACAACCCGATCGCAGATCATTCAGTAAACGCAGCAGTACAGCCAATCAAGAGACATCGGTATAGTTCCTAACTGAGGAGATGAGAGCATACCTGTTGTGGAGCAACCCCTCATTCAGCTATTAGAATGCTTGCTCAGGTGTCCTAAGTCACTAGCCTAGACCCTAATCTGAGTGCTTACTCGTGTTCACCCATGCTATTGATACTAAATCTATGACTCCAATCCCTAGTCCTGATCAGCCCTATGAATCAGCAGACCAAACCAGTAAACCTGGTGTTTCAACCAGTGTTTCAACATCAGTTAACAGCGCTGCATCTACCGTTCCTATTAGCCTCAAGTCTCCCCACGCTTCCGGGGAAGGAGGGTTTCCAGAGCAGTCATTGTTTAAGACCCCACCTCCACAATCTGTCAATCCTGCGGTGGTGATATTGGTAGCGATCGCGGTCATGGTGTTGGGCTGGGTGCTGAATTCTAGCTGGCTAGGAGTCGCTGGGGCAATCGTTACTCTCTTGGCATCGCTACGTTTACTGCTACCCGACGTGCGCAGTTGGCTGACGGAGTTATTATCAAGTCGCGATCGGTTGACCTTGTTAGCTTTTCTGGGGATTACCATCGCTGTAGTAGGGTTAATTCGCTTCAGTAACATTCCTTACCAAGTTGCTCTGCGGGCACGAACTCTCAACTGGGAAGCTGTGGGAGCGATTGGCGAAGTGATTGGTGCTGTAGGGCAAATCTTGATTGCCATCCTAGCGGTGTATATTGCATGGCGACAATACGTGATTTCTAAGGACTTGACAATTCAGCAAAACATGATCACCCAGCAGCAAACGATCGATGCCTATTTCCAGGGCATTTCTGAGCTTGTGCTGGATGAAGAGGGTCTGTTAGAAGACTGGCCCCAAGAGCGGGCAATTGCTGAAGGGCGCACTGCTGCTATCCTCAGTAGTGTTGATGCTAATGGCAAAGCTAAAATTATTCGCTTCCTTTCCCGTGCCAAGTTATTGACTCCACTGCGGCGCGATCGTCGCCTAGGGCGAGCCATTCTCGATGGGGTCGGAGGTTATGAAGAAGACCGCCTCCACGGCGTTCGTGTGATTGACCTTGGAGTCACCCTAGCGCGAGCCGACTTACAAGGCACAGACTTGCGCTGGACAGACCTGAGCGAAGCCAATCTTATTCGCGCTAACCTCAGCTATTGCGACTTGGTGAAAAGCAACCTCAGTCGCACGATTCTCTACGAGGCCATCTTGACTGGTGCTGACCTCAACAGTGCTTTGCTGTTTTATGGCAATCCAGAGCAGGCTTCACCGCGCACCCGCGATGACCTTCCCAACTACAAAACAGGAGAGTTCACTGGGGCAGTAGTTGAAGGTGCTATCTTCACCAATGCCAAAGAAATGTCTGATGCTCAACGCTACTACTGCTGTGCATGGGGTGGCAGCAAAACCCGCGCCACGATTCCTGGTGGTTGTCAGGGTATCCCCAACAAACTTGGTCGTTAATGTTACTGCTGGATGGCAGATCGTCCCTGCTTACCCAACTTCACTAACGCAA
>JANWZG010000415.1 GCA_025054735.1 Cyanobacteriota bacterium
GCAAACCGTCAATATGACGTAATGTAACTGTAACCTCGCCAGCCCTCTGGTTTGGGAAACCATACTTAAATGCATTGGATACCAACTCATTGATGACTAGGCCACAGGGGATGGCTTGATCAAGACTTAGGGAAATTGGCTCTACTTCCACAGATAACCTCACCCTACCAGGCAGGACTTGATAAGAGGCTATTAAGCTAGAGGTCAGGCTATGGATATAATCCACGACATCGATGCGCCCTAAGTCGGAAACTGCATACAGTTTTTTATGAATCAACGCCATGGCTTGAATGCGCTGTTGACTCTCGCGCAGGGCGGCAACGACCTGCGGATCTTGCAGGCTATCGGCTTGGAGCTGCAATAGACCAGAAATGATTTGCAGATTGTTCTTGACGCGGTGGTGGATTTCTTTGAACAACACTTCCTTCTCTGCCAGAGCTGCCCTTAGGTTGGCCTCGGCTCGTTGTCGCTCGGCAAGTTCCTGTCGAGCCTGTTGAAATGCTTGGGCTTGTTGAATGGCGATCGCTAGTTGATCGGCAATGGTCTGCACTAGGGTAATCTGCTCATCATTCCAAGGTGATTGAGGAGTCACTCTCGCCATGCTGAAACTGCCCCAAACAGCCCCGTCTACTACGAGGGGTACCAGCAACCATGATCCCGGCAAGATTTGAGCAAACTCCCGATTGATATCATCCTCCACAGCGCTAGGATCATGGATATGGAGGATTTGGCGCTGTTTGAGTTGGGTAGCCAGCACATTACCCTGATCTGGAATCACTACACTTAGCAAGTCAGGCAACGCTGGGCTAGCACGATACTCTGATAAGTGCCGCCAACATTGCTGCTCTGGGAAATATTGCACAACGGCTGAACGATCGGCTTGAACCAGTTGTGCAATCTCTACAGTTGCAGTCGCAAAAATTGTGTCTAAATCAAGGGACTGACGAATTGCTTGCACAATGCGATAAAGAGCTTGTTCTTGCTCAATTCGCTGCCGCAGTGCTTGCTCTAGGTGCTTCTGTTCCGTAATGTCTCGACAAACAACCAAGATGGAAGCTACGGAGCCATCGGTCATGGTTTCTGGTACACACCGAGCTTGATAGGCACGGATGCCACAAGGAGTAGGCAGCTCAAATTCCAGTTGTTCTTGCTGCCCTGTTGCCAACACCCGATTAAAGACTGCATCCCACTGGGCAACTAATGGTGCAGGCATTCCCATGTCTTGATTCGTTTTGCCTAGAAAACCATCAGGTGGCAAGCCCGTGGCGTTTTCAATCGCTGGGTTGACGTAGAGGTAGCGGAGTGTGCGATCGAACCGCATGATGATATCGGGGTCATTTTCCACCAGAGCGCGAAACTCTTGTTCTCGTCGATGTAGAGCTTCCTCAGCTCGTTTGAGACTGGTAATGTCTCGCCCCACCGATTGAATTTCCACCAAGTTTCCGGAGTTGTCAAAAACACCTAGATTTACCCATTGAGTCCAACCCAGTTGGCCATCAGCGCGATAATCAGCGTTAATGTTCTCAAACATAGAATTTGCGGGTGTTAGGGCTGCAATCTTTTGGTAGAGTTGGCTCAAATCCTCTGGGGGAACGTAGTGGTGCCAGCGAGTGCCAATAAGTTGTGCTGGCGATCGTCCTAGGGCACGGCAAAGGGAAGTATTTACGAAGGTAATGGTGGTGTCAGCCTTGGAACGCATCACAAAATCTGTCTGGCTTTCCACAATTTGACGATAGCGCTCCTCACTGGTTTGGAGGTCAGCTTGGACGGCCAACAACTCGGCTAGGGTACTCTTTAAAGTGCGATTGGTATGGTAGTTGATGATAACTTCTCGTTTGACTAGCCAGTACACTAATCCTGCTGTAACTAGGACATACAGCCAGCCCTTTAGGGTTTGCAGCAGCACCATGTTGTCTAGCCTACGGTGCAGGATGGCTGCCACTAATCGATCAGAGAGAAAAATCCACAGCCAGCCAACCGCAGCATATAGGCCAGCGATTCGTAGCGGTGCCGATAGGGATGGTTGCTTAGTGGTGGAACGGCGGTTCAATATGGCCTCCTCATGAAGGAGCTATTCCCAAGCCTAGGTTTTTGTAAAAATTCACCCAGACCACTGCATCCCCCATGACTAGCAGTATAGTGGTTTGGCAATGGCACCAGCCACTATTGGTAGGTGGCGATCGTCTTCACTGCTAGACAAAACCTCCCTGGGGCAAAGTGGGGATTTAGCGCACCATCGTATTCAAACTTACTTAGCATCAGTTGCAGGGAACAAATCTGTCGAGTATTAAGTGGTTCAGCCGAGTTAAGCGTGCGGGCACGAAACACCGGGATCATTGCCGCAAAGGGAATTTGAACAGTAATCCACTGCTCGGCGATCGTGTCAAACGAGTAACAATAGGCGATCCCATCCCACTGAGTTTGGGAGCGCACCATAAACTTATAGCGCTTGCCGTCACCCTTGACCTGCAACTGAATGCCCATTGCTGCCGACAAATCCAACGGAGGGTCGATATTGCGCGTTCGTACCGAAGCAAACCCCCCAGAATTAGCAGTGGAGAGTATTCCAGTAAATAATGCTACACCATCCTGCTGGATGAGCTGACTTTGGCT
Source organism: Cyanobacteriota bacterium (assembly GCA_025054735.1). Lineage (NCBI taxonomy): Bacteria > Bacillati > Cyanobacteriota > Cyanobacteriota bacterium. Next base: position 2,614 of record JANWZG010000415.1, read on the forward strand.
AGCACCCCCCATAACTACATCATCCAGTGCCCCCCAATGGTCACTAAGATTGGCGATCGGCTGGGTAAAGTCAACCAGTAAATTGGCCTCTGTTGAAGCTAACGCAGCCGCATCTAACCTTGGCTCTACACGGCTACCCATCAAATGTTGAAACCAGTCCAATTTGCTGAGCAGGGGCACTTCACCAAAGTAGGCAACGGTTTTTAGAAACCGACCAAAATCCCAAGGTGCTGAGCTTTTTTCAGTCATGATGGCATCCCACTAGTTGCATGTTGGCCTACGGAATTACAGAAAGAGTCTGACGGAGAGTAGTGCTGCTTGGGGCTGCCCTAGCATCTCCCCAAGGGGCACCTACGGGTTGGATGGGGTAGAGTCACTGGGCTTAGAATCAGTTGCTGGTTGTGGTTTCGGTGCTGGACTGGGTGAGGCGGCGGCTGGGGCTGGGGAAGTTGGGGCGGTTGTTGTCTCACTAGCAGAGGATGGAGATGCTTCACTAGCTTGTTTCCAATCATCTAAGGGGCGATCGATGGCACTTTGCAGGTCAATGGGGATGAGTATGACCTCCACTTGGCTGGCTGGCTGACTAGATGGGTTCACTCGTGCGTAGAGAAACCGATTGCTGAAATCAGGTTTGCCCACCACCAACCGCTGGACATCACCTTTCTTAAGGGTAAGCTCAACCCTGGCTATGGGCGGATCCAACCCTAGCTCTGCCAATTGGCTAGTGGGTACTGTCAATGTC
>JANWZG010000416.1 GCA_025054735.1 Cyanobacteriota bacterium
CAAGGAATGGCATCGGCTGTCTCACCAATGTAGTAGGAAATATCCGGTTGAAACTCTGCAACCCCAGCTTTGCGGTAGGAGCAACCATCTTTAGCCGTCATAGGAATTCCTTGATGAGCGGCAAAAAAGGCAAGCGCAAAGAGAATCAAAGCATGGTCATTGGAATGATCAGATCCAGTAGACATGGGTTCAAATCTCATCTGGCCATTGCGATAGTAGCCTTTCAGCTTGGCAGTGGCTGGGTCGTCAGCAAGGCGAACAAAGTCATCCCAGCGGGCGGGTTGCCAAGTGTTGATGAGGGGTTTAGTATGTAGCGACATTACACTGGCTGACTAGGAAGTTGCGACTTTCACCTTAACATTCTACAAAAAGATATGTCTACAAGAAGACTGATTACGCCTTACAGCGGCTTTCGCGTGGGGAGCAAAAGCCACCTGTGCGCGAGCAGGCAGTGAGCAAGGATTGTGTATAACGCATTGCGCCATGGGATATTGCATCCACTCCTACAACGCATCACGACTTGTGTAGCACGACCCAAAGAGTGACAGCCCAAGAGATGATGAAAACCACGATCGCCTTTGGGAGGGGGACTTGGATGCACTTCTCTTCGCCTCCTGTGGGAGGAGAGGTTGGGGAATGAGGGCCTGCAAAGGTAACATGCTCTCTAACTAGATTGTGTACTGCTATGCAGTCCATAGAAGTCTACTGTCCTAACTAAGCCATGGAGATAGGACACCTCTTAGGCGGGGTCACAGCGGATTTCTAGCAGGAAGCCGTCGGGATCGTAGAAGTAGATACCCCGGCCAGTCGGGCGGCTAACAGGGCCTTCGGCGATCGGAACAGAGGAGTGGTGCAATACCTCAACCGCTTGGTCAAACTGATGGGGGGCAATATCGAATGCTAAATGGGCAGCACGGGTAAACTCTCGGCTGGGGTCAGGATCAGGTGGAGTCAGGTTTGGGGTAAAGAATAGGTCTAGAATCGTACCATCAGGCAGCATGAAGTTGGCCACCTTACCCTGGTTGACCAACTCGCGTAAGGTCTCTGGAATGTCATTGCCGCGCAGCTCCTGCAAACCCAAGGTTTTGCCATAAAACTGACGCGATCGTCCTAAGTCCGCCACATTTAAGGCAATGTGATGAACACTGCGTAAGGTACCAATTGCCAGTTTGGTTGAATCAGGAGCTAGCATGGCTTAGATAATCATTAAACGCGATCGTGCCAACATAGCCCTAGGAGCGTACCAGTCACTAACAGCTTTAGGAATTCTACTCCTAAGTAGCTGATTTGCAGATGCACCATGGCGGCTAGCTGGGCAGTAGAGCGGGTAATGGGTTCAAACAGATTCAAATCAAGGCTGAGGGCGCTCATGCTCGGAGCCAAAACGTACATATAGAGTAGGGCAATCGTCAACAGTAGAATCGCCATTAGCACAGGGGCTAACCCCTTGCGGTGCAACACATCTTGGTACGATCGCAATATCCAAATGCCCGTGAGCACCAAAGCCCCACACATGACCTCCACTCGGTTAAACCACCAAAACAGAGAATAACCAGCAGGCACAAAGTCTGCGCTGGCAAGCATTCCCGCGGTATAGAGGCTGGGCATAAGGATAAAGTCCATCAGCAGGCTGCTACTAAGCCAAAAGGCAAGACACGCTATCACGACAACCCGCCACCTTGCTCGTTGAGCACTGCCAACAGGCGTAGTTTTGAGTACAGTATCCATAATGAGTCCAAGTAGTTTGTATCGATACTTTCAGCGTAGTGGTTACCCTCGCAATCAGCAGTAATCCTACATAATTTGTTGTCAATCTTGGCAAACGATCGTAACTACTGACATGATGCTTAATGCTGGGCAGTAGCAGTCTACAGCACTCGTAGAACTGTAGGCACACTGTCGATGGCTGCTAGTTGCTGAATATCCCGCAAGGCTGCACGAAAACTACCTTCCTGCACATCATGGGTGACCACGACAATTTCTGCTAGATCATGCTTTAACCCTGCCTGAACGATCGACTCTAGGCTGACATGATGATTACCAAAACAGGTACCTACTTTTCCAATGACACCAGGATAGTCTTGAGCCAGCAGTCGTGCATAGAAGCGAGTGGTCAGGGTGTCTAGGGGAGCCAAGTTGGCGTAGGAACTGTGGGGGCAAGAGAGCAGAGGGTGAAGCATAGGCTTGGCAACGCCTGGGGCTTGGGTTGCGAGAATGGCGACAATATTGAGAATGTCAGATACCACAGCGCTGGCTGTTGGGCCTGATCCAGCACCAGGGCCAAAGAACATCACTTGGCCGATCGGCTCACCCTCTACCAAAATTGCGTTATAGACTCCATTCACGCTGGCTAGGGGATGGTCGATTGGCACCATGGTAGGATGCACACGAATCGATAGGCAGGGGGTGGAATCCTGCATGGCTGTGCTGGTCGGTTGTTCTTCAGCGATCGCCAATAGCTTGATCACAAACCCTAGCTTTTCTGCATAAGTAATATCAGTGGCCGAAACTTGACGAATCCCTTCACAGTGCACATCCATGAGGTTAATACGCTCACCAAAAGCTAGAGACGCTAGGATTGTGATCTTGTCTCGGGCATCTAGACCATCTACGTCAGCAGTGGGATCAGCTTCGGCATAGCCCAGGCGCTGGGCATCGGCAAGTACTTCAGCAAAGTCTGCTCCTTCTGCCTGCATTCGCGTCAGGATGTAGTTAGTGGTGCCATTAACAATGCCCATGACCGATCGCACTCGGTTCGCTCCTAGGGACTGCTTGAGGGGCTGAATTACTGGAATGCCACCACCGACAGCCGCCTCTAGCAAGACATACACCCCTGCCTCATTGGCCGCAGTAAATAATTCATCCCCATAGCGAGCAATAGCAGCCTTGTTTGCAGTGACTACGTGCTTACCATGGGCAATAGCAGTCAACATGAGACTGCGGGCTGGCTCCAGCCCTCCAATGACTTCCACAACAATGTCAATTTCAGGGTCAGTGACAATTGCTGCCAAATCGGTTGTGAGCACCTCAGTCGGTACTGTTGTGGGGCGTGGTTTGTCTAGTGACTTGACCCCCACCCGATGAATAGCCACGTCTTGCAACAGGGGATGCCGTCGTGTTGGATTCGAGAAAATTTCAGCAACACCACTACCGACCGTGCCTAATCCCAATAGTCCTACCTTAATTCGTGTCACGCTTTTACCAGGTTCTTGGTTGACAACCACCTTTGTACCATGCCACCTAGGGCAGGCGATCGTCAATTCATCGCGGCCAAACCTCACAGTTAGGTTTGCTAAGGAGTGGGAAGACTAAGACTGGATCAAACCGTGATCACACTGTTAGGCAAATC
>JANWZG010000417.1 GCA_025054735.1 Cyanobacteriota bacterium
TACCCAAGCTGGGTACGATTTAGACCTAACCCGGACGATCGCTAGTCACGTTAACGTTCCTGTCATCGCCTCTGGAGGTGCAGGTACCTGTGAACACATTTACGCTGCCCTTACGGAGGGCAAGGCTGAGGCAGCGCTGCTAGCCTCGTTGCTGCACTACGGTCAGCTTACGATCGCCCAAATCAAAGCTTATCTACTCAGCCACCACGTGCCTGTCAGGACGACATAAGCTGCTTACCTGACAAAACTCTTGAAACTCCTATTCTCGTATAGGTTGGGTCAGCGATAACGTAAGCCAACAGAGCATAGGCTGGTGTTAGGTCCACGTTGTCCAATCCAACCTAAAAAAAGATTTGTTCAGTCAACCAGGGAACTAGCTGATAGCGACTAGATGTATGCAGACACGTCTTCGCCGCAGTCATCGGCAAGGTAAGACAATGCCCGAAACCGCAGATGGACTAGCTCGTCGTAAAGCGGGTTGAGTTTGCACAGGGGTGGAATGTGGAACAGGATCCTGCCAAAGAGTTGAATGTCTCGCTCAAATGGACATTGGGCGGGGATCAATTGACAGAGCCTGTGGGCAAGTTGACGATCGTTAACTTGAATATGGTCTAACCATTGACGCAATGGTTTTAAGGGTTGAAAGTTGTGCTTAAGCGCACCAAAAATTGACCTATTGTTGTGACTATCTTGCTCTGATCGTTGCAGCCAAATCCAACTCGCCAGAGCTAAATTTTGGGTAGCGTAGCACGATAGCTGAAACGTTTCATCACTGTCTAACGTTTGTTCTGTTGAATCGTGAACTACTTCGTAGGCTAAAATCATAGACTTTGCCAACGCCTTGACGGCTGACCCAGATACCACATCCCTGTACTTCCAGTCAGGCGCAGTTACAGGCTTGCAAGTTGACATACGACATCCTCACGCTGAGGCTGAACTCTACTACTAGACACTGCTCTAAAAGACAGTTACTAACTAAGTTTTGAAATGATTGCAGCAATCAAGTTATTGCCATCAGTAGCGATCCAACTAAGATGACCTAACAGATTGTCTCGTAACCAAATCACATTAACTACGTCTCGTCAGTGTATGACTACAGATTGGCGATTAAAAACGCTAGCTTAAAGCACTATTAATGGTGTGAATAATGGTGTGACCATCTAACAACAACCTAATGACCACCCAACGAACTAAATCAATCTATAGTTACCCTACTCATACAACCGATCTTGTACCAGTTCCTGATCGTTTTATGTGAGTGATGTCACTGAATTTTGGTGACCTTTAACTAGCTCCTGCGTAATGCTACAGCTTTAAGCCTTGATTCTAAGCAACCCTCGGTTATTTTATGCTAAAGACTATGGAATCGCTGAAATCTTTGGGATCACTGAATTAGCCTGAGGGCAAAATGTTTAGAGATCGGGTGATAGCCCGCGCTCTGCTAGCCACTGACGATTGAAGAGGCGAGATTGATAACGCGCACCACCATCACACAACACTGTGACGATCGTATGGCCAGGCCCCATCTGTTTAGCTACCCGCACTGCGGCGGCGACGTTGATCCCCACAGAACCACCCATAAACAATCCCTCTTGCCGTAGCAACCGATAGATCGTTGTGACGCATTCTTGGTCATCAATTTGGATGGCATCATCGATCGGTGCTCCTTGCATATTGGCGGTTATGCGACTATTACCAATGCCTTCTGTAATTGATTTGCCTTCAATAGTTATTGTTCCAGTTTTGGCATAGCTATAGAGGCCGCTCCCCATTGGATCAGCTAACACTACACGAATGTTGGGATTTTGCTCCTTCAGAAACAAGGCTACGCCGGCATAGGTTCCCCCTGTGCCCGTTGCAGCTACCCAAGCATCAACCTTGCCATCGGTTTGTTGCCAAATTTCTGGGCCTGTGGTTTCGTAATGGGCCTGACGATTGGCTAAATTATCAAACTGGTTTGCCCAGATGGCATTGTCGAGTTCTGCGGCGATTCTACCTGAGAGTTTGACATAGTTATTAGGATCCTTATAGGGCACGGCTGGTACTAGACGCACCTCAGCCCCTAGAGTTCGCAGGGCATCTATCTTCTCCTGTGATTGTGTCTCAGGGATAACAATTAGGCACTTATAGCCCTTGGCATTACAGATATGGGCCAGGCCAATGCCAGTATTTCCTGCTGTGCCTTCTACTACCGTGCCACCGGGTTTTAGTAGACCCTGCCGTTCTGCGTCATTGATAATGTAAAGAGCAGCACGGTCTTTAACCGAACCGCCTGGATTTAAGAACTCTGCTTTGCCTAGGATTTCACAGCCAGTTTCCTCACTTAGGGTGTTTAAGCGAATGAGAGGAGTGTTGCCGATCGTGCCTACGAAGCCTTGTTTAATATCCATCTACGTTTTGTGATCACTGCCAACTTAACTTACTATAACGGGCATTGAAATCCTCACTTGGTTGCCTGACAAAACTCTTGAAACTCCTGTGCTCTCGGAGGTTGGGTTGGCAATAGTGCAGTCAAACAGAGCATAGGCTGGTGTTGAGTTGCACGTTATGCCATCCAACCTACAAAACAGATGTGTCAGTCAACCAGCATCCTCCTGGTAAGGATACATTGGTCAGTAATCCTATCGTTGAATTGTGCCATCAGACAAGATCGTATTCCTCAGGATGGCATCCTGTAGATTGGCCTTCCACAGGTTAGTACCACTTAGGTCAGCATCCTGTAAATTCGCCTTGGTTAAAATGGCAGTCACTAGGTTGGAACCACTAACATCAGTACCCGTTAAATTGGCTCCGGTTAAGTCAGCGCCTACCAAGTCTGCACCGCTGAGATCAGCATAGGAAAGGTCGGCATAGCTAAGGTTTGCTCCATTCAGGCTTGCCTTCCAGAGCTTGGCTGATGTCAGTGTAGCTTTCACCAGAGTAGCCCTACCCAGTTCGGCCAAAATCAGGTTAGCAGAGCGCAGGTTAGCCTCACTCAGGTTCGCTTCAATTAAATTAACAGCAGTCAGGTTAGCCCGGTAACAATTAGCACGACTGAGATTGGCCCTAGAAAAGTTAGTACGACATAGATCGACATCAACCAGGTTTGCTGATCTCAAATCAACGTCACACAAATTTACTCGGTATAGGCTTACCTTCTCAGTTAAGAGTTTACCCAAGTTGACACCGGAGAAACTGCGCTCTCCTGCTGCATATCGCCTCAGAAGCTCATCAATATTCATCCGGTTTATCTCTTGAAATCAACGGGTTGCTGCAACTGCTCTGCATGGGTACTCAACTACATCAAGCATCAGTGGGGGCATTGGAATGATGGCCTAGTTCGCTGTAGCCATG
>JANWZG010000418.1 GCA_025054735.1 Cyanobacteriota bacterium
GCAGCCACCATCCCATCTGAGACCCTGGAGTCTAAGCCAGATTCTGGCAAACCTGAAGCCACACCAGTCGAGCCAGTAACAACTCCGGCCCAGCCATCTCTTGCTCCATCACCAACACCGCAACTAGCACCTCAGGCTGAACTACCCCTTGCATCACCACCTCCGACAGTCATAGCGCCGCCTTCACCACCATCAATACTCCAGCCAGAAGCAGTGGAGCCAGCTAGCCCAACAAAGCCACCAACAAAGCCAGATGTAGCAACTCCTTCAGTGGCAGTTGAGTCGAAACCTGCGGTTGATGCAGTTCCAACCGAGGCAGTACCATCCCCAATTTCCGAGCAAGCTCCATCTGCTCCAGCACCTGCGACTCCAGTTCCAACAACATTGCCTGCTACTTAGAAAGTACTCTGTGATGGTTACCTAAGGCGTTGATAAACGCAGATATGAATTCCTTCGTCCCACCCCTTTTCTCTGAGGAGAAGGGAGTCAGAACTCTTGCTCCCTCTCCCTTGGGAAAGGGCTAGGGTGGGAGTTGCAAGCAGCTCAAGCACGAGAACCATACTTCTGTTCAGCAACGCTGCTATCTAACTCTATGTAAGCCATTGAAGCATGATCGCACCTAATTGACTTGCTTCCAGTGAGTAATAATGGACGAGAGGGCTTCTGGTTGGAATGATTTCTTTACGATCGGGGTTCAAAGCTTCTTGGGATGTGAGTTAAACGTTTTAGCATGGCTAGGATTTTAATTGTTGAAGATGAGCAAGTTACGGCATCGGATTTACGGGAAACACTAATTGGATTAGGGCACGCGGTAGTAGGGGTGACAGCATCTGGACGAGAGGCTATTGAACTGGCTCAGCAAACAACTCCTGACCTAGTGCTCATGGATATTTATTTAGAAAGTGATGTGAATGGCATAGCAGCTACCCAAGAAATCTATCAACGATTGCAGATTCCAGTAGTTTATTTAACGGCTTATACGGATGAATCGACTCTGCAAAGTGCTCTTCAGACCTATCCTTTTGGGTATTTATCCAAGCCTTGGCAAGACAGTTTACTAAACATCAGCATTGAGGTCACTTTACGACGATCGCAGATGGAAAAAACTATGCTGACTCAGGCTAGCGAGCTAGCTCGGATGTTAGATAGCTTGCCAGATGCTGCGATCGCCACTGATGAGGCAGGTAAAATTACTCGCATGAACCCTACGGCTGAAGTCTTGACGGGTTGGTCTCGATCCGATGCCATTGGTTTGCCCGTAGAGCAGGTGCTGAAGCTGATTCATCCTCAAACTCGCGAGCCAGTTGAAAATCCTCTGTTGCGAGCCATGCAGGAAAACCAATGCGTCAGTATTGCCCATCCTTGCCTATTGTTGACCAAGAGTGGTCATGAGGTTGCGATTGGTGACAGAGCTGCACCGATTTATGGCAATGATGGTGCTATCCAAGGTAGCGTAGCGGTTATTCAACAAATTGAGCAATCATCATCTGCTGCCCAGTTGCCTAGTCAATTGCCAGCCAAAGCAATTCAGTTACACCAGGCGATCGCCTGTATGCGAGGATTACGGCGGGTTCTGGCTCGTCTAAATGAATGCACCAACTTTCAGAGATGGCTGCAAATCGTATTGACTGAAATCGGCATCGCGATTGCAGCGGAGTATGGCTGGATTAGCTTAGTGTCCTCAGGCTACAACACTGCTACTGTCACTGCTGACTATGTAGGTGAAAACTATGGAGGTATTACGCTAACCATTGGCTCACAACTACCTCTAGACCAAGTAACTATCTACTACAGTCAACTCGAATCCTTAGTGTATTGGCTTGCCCCTAATCCAAGAGAACTGCCTAGACCTTATCAGTCGATCGTAACCGACCCTGCCCATGTCGCTATTTTTCCTCTCAAGGAAAATCGGCACCTATTAGGAGAGATTGGACTTTGTTGCTCTAGCCCTTGGACAGTATTGGAAGCTGAGTTCATGGCTCAGGTAATTCAACAGTGCAGTTTACTCTGGGAACAGCACGCTACAAGGCTCCAGAGTAGTCGAGATAGCGGTAGTCATCCAATTGACCCCACGACAGCTACGGGTATCACAAATGTTACAGATGCATGGTCGTTAGAGGGCCACAATTCGTTACGCAGCATCCATACGCTAGTCGCTACAATCCGCCAACTTGTAGCCTCCCTGCGATCGATGGCGAATGTTGCTTGGCAAGGAGCTCCTGAACGTCAGCGCTTGTGGCAAGAGATGGAGCAGTATCTTGAAGTGCTCTATGTTGAATGGCAACAGGAACTTCATCTCTGGGAGGCGTTGCGCATTGGTCAAGTAGATGAATCGCCTCCTCACTTAGCTGCTGACCGTCTAAATCTGTCAGATTGGTTGCCAGCAGTTATAGCACCAGTCGTTAGTCAAGCCGCCCGTCGTCAGCAAACAGTGCACTATCAGATTGCTGACAATATGTCACCGATTGCGATACAGGCTGATAGCTTGAAGCACATCGTCACTGAGCTATTAACCAATGCCAGTAAACATAGTCCGATCGGAGCCAGGATTACCTTGTCTGCCCGCATCATCAGTCAGCACCTAGAACTGCAAATCACCAATACAGGGGTAAAAATTCCAGAACGAGAAATACGACGGATCTTTGAGCCGTTTTATCGGGTTCAAAGTTCTGTTGCTGGAACTACCGATGGCCTAGGACTGGGACTAACCCTAGTAAAAAAACTGGTAACACAGCTAAACGGTGATATTAAAATCACTACACCTCGTTTGAATGAAACCAGTGTAGTTGTAATCTTTCCTGTAGGGGGTGCTTCAGATAGTCACAGTTATTATTAATCACCTCTGAAGTGTTGCGAAGATTACCAGCAAAAGTTTGTAGCTCTGGATCAAGAGGCTGGACACAGCGTTAGCATGGGCTAAATTCTAGTTGAACCCTAACCAGTTCTATCTGTATATATTTATCTAAAGGGCACCTACTGCTATATCAGGTCGTCAACGGTGATCAAGGTACAGCTAGATTCAAGGCCGCTAAGAGTTCTGCAGCATCTGCATCTAGTCTGACTTGATGTTATCCCTATGCCTACTGTCCTTGTAAGGATGCAGTCGTCATGATATCTGTTCTACGATCGCACCTAGCTGGCCTTTCTTGGTTAGCGATCGCTGCTCTCAGCACAAGTCCTGCCCTTGCCCAACCTATCACCCCTGCCAGCGATGGCACTGGGACGATCGTCACCCCCAACGGCAACGAATTTCTGATCAACGGTGGCACCCAAGCTGGAGCCAACCTGTTCCACAGCTTTCAACAATTCGG
>JANWZG010000419.1 GCA_025054735.1 Cyanobacteriota bacterium
CTCTAGGTGCAGTCCTTGTTTTTCTAGTCCAATTGAGACAATAGCAGTGCGTGGAGCTACGGAGTTAAGTCCTGCCCAAGCTGCTATATTGGCGATATTGACGATCGCCAACCCTACGCGATCGCTAGTTAGATGTTGCAGTGCCTGCTGATAGGTTGGACTTTCCAGCAATCCTACATCCCTGGCTTGGGCGGCATTAATGGCCTCTCGCAACACCTTAGGATGGTTAGCAACCAACAAAAACTGATCACCAACCATGGCTGTTGCTAGATTCGTCACTGTTGGACGCAGAGGAGATAGCCGTCTAGCGGGCACTTGCAGCGTTGGCTGTGAAGCCACTTCCGCTACAGGGCTAGGACTAGGTTGTGCCGATACAATTTGAACCCCCTTATACTGCTCGAAGGCTAAGGTTGCACCTGCGACAGCTTGGTTTTGCCAAAAGAGTTCTAGCATTTCTTGGGTGCGGGGCGCATCATGGGTTGCCGCTACCACTAGATAGCCTGGTTGCTGACCGTTACTAGGGTCACGGTCTAGGTCGATTGCAGTCATGGCCACTGTCAATTCATCACCTAACCAGGGCTGAATGTCTTAGTCGTAGTCTAAGTCAAACCCAGCTACCAATCCCTGCCGCAAACGGATCCACTCAAGTTGAGTACGTTGGCGATCGTGGGTCACGCTTTCCTGAAACTGTTCTAGTTGGTCAGGATTGACTAACAACGACAGCACTAATGGGCTTTGGCGCGGTAAAAACATAGCAGCATAGGGACTGCTACCGTAAGCATTGATCACCAGTTGCTTAGGGTTTTGTGTTGCAAACCACGTCAAGGTGGCAGCTACCAGCAAAACCACAGCCAGCAGACTGGCGACTAGAATGTAGATGACAGAGCGAGACTGCATAGATCAGGGTTGAAGGGTGAATGTGTAAGAGGTATGAACGACCAGAGAATTAATAAGAGGTGCAACTCAATGAAGGACATGCCAATCACCTTCATGAGTTTACCTGTCTGGGTACCGCCGTGGAAACTGCTGGTAGAATCGAAGTATTGCACAGGACAGCCAACAGTATGCAGCATGATGCTGACTTACAGAAGTCGTTACGAGATTTAATGAATGCAAAGCCATCCGCTAGTCGCAATCTAGACTTAGTAGTGGAAGGGATGCGCAATGCTGATCGTGCCTGCCAGCAAATGCTAGCGATCGAGGTCTGGGCCATTGCTAAGACCGTTGACAATCTCTTTCCTGGATTTTGGAACCGCTTCATGATCAACCGTCAGCAGGCTGTCAAACAGTTCTTGACAATGAAACATGCCAGACGAGCAGAAAACCCGCCTGAACAGCCACTGACAGAGATGATGACCAATGAACTGCCCATTGATAATCTCACGAGTGAGGATTTAGGGGTTGATGAACTGCTTCAGGATGAGTTCATTCTGAATGACGACTTAACCATCATTGATCTGTCTGATATAGACAGCGACATTGTTAATGGATCGGTAGTAGGATGACCTATTCACTAGCAGACTTAAATCAAATGTCTGAATCGGCATTTGTGGAGGCCTTGGGTGCCATTTTTGAAGATACTCCAGCGATCGCGGCAGCGGCTTGGCACCAGCGCCCGTTTCAGTCTATCGATGCATTGCACCAGTGTATGGTGGCCATTGTGGAGGCTATGAGTCCAGAGGCACAACTTGCCCTCATTCAAGCTCATCCAGATTTGGGCAGTCGGTTAGCGATGGCTCCTGCCTCAGCGCAAGAGCAAGCAGGTGTTGGATTAGACCGTCTAACCCCCGAGGAGTACGATCGCTTCTCTGAGCTGAACCAAGCCTACAAAAGTAAGTTTGGCTTTCCATTTATCATTGCCGTTCGCAACCATACCAAAGCCAGTATTCTGGCAGCATTTTCCCAGCGGCTTAACCATCTGCCAGCTACAGAACATCAACAAGCTCTGAACGAGATTTACCAAATTGCTCGTTTTCGCCTAGGAGATATTGTGCACTAAATCATGTGCCCTAAATCAGGGGTACTAAATCCACGAGGCAATGCCAGTCTTGGTGTTGAAGATCCACCAGTTGTAATCTTGGTGCGTTGTAATTTCGGTGATTGATAGGGATGAAGCTGTGACTGTACAACGGATTTTGCTGTGGTATCGCAATGACCTACGATCCCATGATCATGAACCTTTGCATACGGCACTTGCGTCTGGGGCACAGGTTATACCAGTCTACTGCTTTGACCCGCGTCAATTTGGCACTACATCCTTCGGGTTCCCAAAAACAGGTGGCTATCGTGCCCAGTTTTTGCTAGAGAGCGTAGCTGCATTGCGAGCAACCCTGCGCCAGTTGGGAAGTGATTTAGTGATTCGCTGTGGTCGTCCAGAGGCGGAAATTCCTCGCCTGTGTCAGCAGGTTGGGGCATCAGTTGTCTATTGCCATGCAGAGGTCACAAGCGAAGAGCTTGCCGTTGAGACAGCGCTAGAGCAAGCTCTAGGGTCAATCTCAGTCAAGTTTCGCACTATGTGGGGTCACACCCTTTACCACCCCGACGATTTGCCCATGCCCATTCACCAGTTGCCTGACGTATTTACGCAGTTTCGGAAACGGGTGGAACAAGAAGCTACTGTAAGACCAGCCTTACCGTCGCCTAGCCAGATGCCTGCGTTGCCCACAACCATTACTGTAGGAGAACTGCCTACCCTAGCTGATTTGGGTGTTGAGCCAACGACCCTTGACGATCGTGCTGTGATGCACTTTCACGGAGGGGAACCAGCCGGATTGCAGCGAGTGCAAGACTATATCTGGAATCGCGATCGCCTACGTATTTATAAGGATACGCGCAATGGCCTCCTAGGAGCGGACTATTCCTCAAAATTCTCCCCGTGGTTAGCCCTGGGCTGCCTCTCACCCCGGTTCATCTATCAACAGGTGCAAGCCTATGAAGCCAAACGGGTTAAAAATGACTCTACCTACTGGCTGGTATTTGAACTACTCTGGCGAGACTACTTTCGGTTTGTGTGCGCTCGCTATGGCAATCGTGTCTTCCGAGCCTCTGGGCTGCGAGGCATCCCCATTCCCTGGCGACAAGACTGGCAGCAGTTTGACCTCTGGCGTGAGGGCAATACTGGTTTTCCCTTGGTGGATGCCAACATGCGGGAACTAGCTGCCACTGGCTTTATGTCTAATCGTGGACGGCAAAATGTCGCTAGTTTTCTGACCAAAAACCTAGGCATTGACTGGCGCATGGGGGCCGAATGGTTTGAGTCGTTGCTGATAGACTAT
>JANWZG010000420.1 GCA_025054735.1 Cyanobacteriota bacterium
TATAAACTGCCCTAGCTGGGTCAGGCCACCCCAGTTAATCACCTCTTGCTGAAGTACCCCCGTGGGTAACAGCGAGAGGCCGACTGCTATCACAACCAGCAGTAACCACAGGTTACCGATCGTCCACCACGATGGACGCTGGCTTAAGCTCACCGATAGCAACATCAATTCAGCCCTTAGATTGCACCTTACAACTGCGCATCATGGTCAGTGTGTGACAGTTGATTCAACTCCTGGAACTTTGGTGATCCGGATGTTACGACCATTACAGCATGTAGTCTAGTAGCAAAGGGACTAGGGGTTGATAACACAGCCGACACAGGATGGTGCAACAAGGCAAGCAGACAAGAACAGCCTGCTAAAACCATTAGGTCGAGCGCTCGGCTGTTAAACTGACACCTTTTAGCGTAATCCATTGACATCCACCACAAAATCGTTATCAAAATCAAGTCCTGCGTAGGCTGATGAAAGCACTAACATAACGGTTCTCTGCACTAGTCCACCAACCAATAACGGTTTATAGCTAATAGTCTCACTAACTAACACTAACTAATAAGTGGGAACCGGAAGCGATCGTGCAATTGCTTGCCTAGCGTTAGCTGCGTTCCATCATCGTTCCACTGCACCTCGTCAAAAATCTGGTACAGAATGAACAAGCCACGACCACACTCTTGCTCACAACAGGGCAAATAATCATCAAGGCTGGCTAGGTTAGCCGCGGGTGGTGTGAATCCTTGGCCTTGATTGGTAATGACCCACCAATAGAATCGCTCAACCACCGAAAAGTTCACCCGGATTAGTTTTCCTGGATCCAGCTTGTTGCCATGCTTAACGGCATTAACTAGTGCCTCTTGCAAACCTAGCCGTATCTCCGATCGCCAGCGCTCTGGCACCTCAGCTACTAGTACATCAAGCACCGGACACAAGTAAAGTGTCGAGGCAAAGCTAACTGTGTTAGCGATACGCCCAATTGGGCGGCGTGAAATGGCAATCACTTAGAAGACCCTACTGAATTTCAAGTGAAAGTAACGTGGTGCAGATACATGTTGCTATGGACATACACCAAAGTGCCGAAGACCAATCCTACTAACTCCAATGATCCTATGGGCTGCTAACATCCACAGTATCACTGTATGGAAGAAGTAGAAGTGCTGAAATCTGGAGACTCAGTGTTCAGGATCAGTAACTTAGACAAGCTACAACAATAGTTAAGTGAGCACAAATGAGTCAAACTAAAAATTCACTTTCATGCCTTTGGGTTATTAGTACAAGGTTAACCTCCAACTCTAACTACCAGTGACACAAGTTGCCGGAGCCATCGCCAGATGTTTACTCCAAGCGTCAAAGTTCCTGCAAAACTTGCATCTAACCCACTTGCCGAACATAGCTGAACACATTTGAGTTCTCTATGATTATGCTGTTCATGACTAACAGCAGTTACCTGCACTATCTTACCTGCATTACTTCATCTATTCGCCGTGTGTGTTGACCTAGAGCTATCACTGCTACATTGAGTTTATCACACGAAATACCCCAGTAGGAGGATGCAGGGAAATTAGAGCTTGTGTAAAAAATCAACGGGTAGGTTGTGACCGAATCTGCGGATTCTCCCTAGCTTGCCTAGTACTATGGTTAGAACCTATTAGCCTACCTGTATGGACTTTATGCCGAGGGAGTCGGCTTCCCTGGCATTCAAGCTAACTGGTGCTAATGACTGTTTCTGTAATTCCCTCAATATGCAGATATTAAGATTTCTGAGTAATCGCCTATTGCTTCACTGTTGCAGGTTTTGGCAATACTTGTTGGCAGTTCTCGTTGGTCAAGCGATCGTCATCACCGCAAGCCCAAGCTGGTCAGCAGAGCGCATCAAGTTTTTCTATCCACCCTTCGGGGAGTTCACAGTTTCAGTCACCGATTTAGAAATCTTTGCTAAAGAGGGTCGCATCACGCCAGATTTTGCCTTCTATGCTCAGCAAGCAACTCCAGCACAGTTAGAGGCATTTCGAGAATTACTGCAACGCCAGTTTGTCATCAGTCCTGTAACCATTTCTCAGGTTGCCTATTCTCCTACAGGGGATGTACTGCTTGATCGCTTGGGCAACGTGATTCGTACCGAAGCTCATCAAAATGGGTCTAGGGCTTTGCGAGCAGCTTTCATTCTTGCAGCCGCAGAACCCAACGGCCTAAATGTTGTAGAGTTGCTACGCAAATTTCCTAGTCGGGACATTCGCCTAGACTTACCTCAAAGTTTGAAGGTTGCTCGCAGTGCATCTGAGATTTTTCAACGCCGGGATCAGGTTTTAGCTGCCCTTAAGCCGACAGAGGTGTTGCCACCGCCAGATAATCTAGCTAATTTGATTGCGCTACAAAAAACTGGCCCTCGGAACTACAGTAAAGAATCACTGGCAATTGCCAACCCACAGCGATCGCAGTTAGTTCCGGTAGATCTCTACATGCCATTAGAAGTCCGAACACCAGTTCCTCTGATTGTCATCTCCCATGGGATTGCTTCCGATCGCACAACGTTTGCTTACCTTGCTCGTCACCTAGCATCCTATGGTTTTGCAGTTGCAGCTTTAGAGCATCCTGAGACCAGCAGTGGTGCATTCCTTCGTTTCCTAGGGGGGTTACAAGGCTCTCCTAATGCGACTGATATTGTGGAGCGCCCGTCAGACATTACCTATCTGCTAGATTACTTGCAACTCCGTGCTGAAGCTGATCCCGCTCGCTATGGTCGCATTAACCTCCAGCAGGTAGGTGTGCTAGGGCAATCCTTTGGAGGGTACACAGCACTAGCTGTAGGTGGAGCTACTATCAACGCAATGCAGCTAGATCCTGTGTTGCGCGATCGCTGTAGCACGCAGACATTAGACTTCAATTTATCAATGTTGTTGCAGTGCCGAGGTACGGAGTTGCCACTGCAAAACTATGATATGCGAGACGATCGGGTTAAGGCTGTTTTTGCCATTAATCCTATTGGCAGTGCACTGTTTGGAAGACAAGGCATGGAGCAAGTTCGAGTGCCAACGTTGATGATTGCAGGCACTGATGACTACTTTGCCCCACCCGTACCAGAGCAGCTATTTCCCTTTAGCTGGATGACGACCAACGATCGCTACCTAGTGATTATGGATCGAGGCACTCATTTTTCATTTCTAGGCCAGGAAACTTCTGTTGTTTTCTCAGTTCCTGATGGTTTGATTGGGCCAAATCCCACCCTAGCCCATCCCTACTTGAAGAGTCTTAGTCTGGCGTTTTTCCTAG
>JANWZG010000421.1 GCA_025054735.1 Cyanobacteriota bacterium
AGGCTATTTATCGGTGCTGCCGTTGCCATTCGGCCTCTGCGTGAACAGCCCCAATATCATGACACCTTGGTGCGTGAGTTTAATGTGGTCACACCAGAGAATGTGATGAAATTCTCATTGATCCACCCAGAGCGCGATCGCTATGATTTTACCGATGCTGATGCTGTCGTCAACGTAGCCCGTACCCATGGAATGCAAGTACGCGGACATACGTTAGTTTGGCATCAACAAATGCCTGAGTGGTTGTCATCAATTGCTAAGGATGAGGTAAAAGCTGTTCTGCAAGACCATATCACTACAGTAGTGAGTCACTATCGTGGGCAGGTGGCTGCTTGGGACGTGGTGAATGAAGCGATCGCTGATGATAGTTCCCTCCGCAACTCGTTCTGGCTCCAATCCCTTGGGGCTGACTATATTGACTGGGCGTTTCAGTGGGCGCATAGTGCCGACCCAGAGGCACGCTTGGTTTACAACGACTACGGTGCAGAAGGTCTAAATTCTAAATCTGATGCAGTTTACGCCTTTGTGCAAGGGTTGTTGCAGCGCAATGTGCCGATTCATGGTGTGGGGTTACAAATGCACGTAAGCCTCGCAGATTTTCCTGCTCCTGCGGATGTCACAGCCAATGTTCGTCGTCTTGTTAATCTGGGGTTAGCCGTTGATATTACTGAGATGGATGTGCGGTTAAAGGAGCCTGCTACGGCCAGCGATCGTGTCCGCCAAGGACAGGTCTATCAGCAATTACTAGCTGCCTGTCTAGCTGGGGGCGGCTGCCAAACTACCGTGCTCTGGGGCTTTACCGATCGCCACTCTTGGGTACCTAGTTTCTTTCCAGGGTGGGGATCAGCGCTGATTTTTGACCAAAACTATCGTCCTAAGCCTGCCTATTACGCCCTGCAACGCTACCTAGCCAGCCCTTTACTCCAGTAGATCGACCCCATTGCGATCTCCAAGAGCTTCTAGTTTCAGCAGAATCTTAGGTTTTAGCTTTTCCAACTCTTGTTTCAGCATGTTTTTACTGACCGTAGGTTGGCCAATGGAAGGCTGACTCTGGCTAGATATTAACCATTCCTTGAGCTGAGAACACTGCGTAGGAGCAATCGTACAGGCTATCAACGCTGCGCACCGCTGAGGGTTTTCTTTAGAAAACAATAACAACCGGTAGTAACCCCGCTCTCCCAACAGTCGGGTCATATCTCGACCAAAGGAAGTCTTTAGATCTAGGTAGCAGGGCAACCAGCGAGGGCCTGTGATGGGGTTGTAAATCACTGTTACCCACAACAGCATTGGGTGAGGTGACATCAAACAAAGAAATTGATTATAACGACTGCTATTACGACGACTTTCCACCTCTTCCGCAGACATCATGGCCCACAGTGTTGCCAAATTATCTCGGCTAGTGGGCACCATATGGGGAAAGACAATATCAGCGACTGGCTTATCCTTAGGCCAGGACATGAATTGACAAATCTCATCAGCCGTCAATTTCTGCTGGGGCGATGGCTTGGTTACAGCAGGTAGCGTCGCCAATGTTTGTTCTAATTTTTGCCCTACCTGCTTGGCTGAGTCATAGCGGCTTTCCAGTGGCTCCAACACTTTGATTACCTCAGCAATGCTCTGAGGGCGCTCATCAGGAGATTTCGCCAAGCAGGCCATAATCATCTGCTCTAGAGCACTAGGCACCTTAAGATTGGGTGGAAGTACTGCGGACAATGCTGTTGGAGGTTGAAAATGGTGGGCTTTGTACCAACTGCCAAAGGTGTGGCTATCTGTTCGTAGAGGCAGGCGATT
The DNA here is from genome assembly GCA_025054735.1 of Cyanobacteriota bacterium. Taxonomy (NCBI): domain Bacteria; kingdom Bacillati; phylum Cyanobacteriota; species Cyanobacteriota bacterium. The sequence goes on from JANWZG010000421.1 coordinate 1,792, forward strand.
AGTCAGCATTTCATACATCATCACGCCCATGCTGTAGATATCTGAGCGAATGTCCAGTTCTTTACCTTCCATCTGCTCCGGAGATGCATAGGCCAAGGTACCCATGAATGAAGTTGTCTCATTACCACCTGACTGCATGATCCTGGCAATCCCAAAATCTAATACCTTTGCCATTTCACCAATGCTGGCATCTTGAATGACCAAAATGTTTCGAGGTTTGATATCTCGGTGAATGATTAACTCTTGGTGAGCACATTGCAGCCCAAGGCAGATTTGACGAGTGAGGGTCACAAACCGAGATAACGTTAATTGCTTACTCCGGACAATATCTGCCAAACTTTCGCCTCGGAGATATTCCATTACATAGAAGGGCACTTCGTCTTCGTCAACGCCGTAGTCCATGACTCGAACAACATGAAGCGTTTTTTGACCTAGCTGGGCGCAGGTGCGAGCTTCGCTCTTGAAGCGATCGCGCATCTTTTGATTCAACAAGGTCTTGGCTAGAAACTTGACCGCTACAGGCACCTCACCTAACAGCACATCGTGGGCAAGGTATACCTTACCCATAGAGCCTTTGCCAATCAGTTCATCGATGCGATAGCGATCGTCTAACAATCGCCCAATGTTATGGTCTGTACTCGCCTCTGCCATTGCGGTCGATTCTCTAAAAGGGTATGACTTGAGGCACCTTTGAACTCAAATCATTCTGCATACAACTTAGATTCCTAAGAGCGTTACGTATGCATACAACATCTACCCTGGGTTTTCATCATACATCTACGATTACATGGCTGTGATGCACCTATCTGGATACTATGCTCCGGTATTTGAGTAAAAGCAACTGAAAGAAGCTTGCTAATGCCCTATCAGCGATTATTCTGAATCCTGGCGAAAACCAACTTGGCACTTGCATAGTTTTCCCCCGTTCTAAGCTACCTAGTCCCAATGAAAATAGTGCTAGAGATGCCGTGGTCAAAACAACAATCTGTCTTCCTGTATCAGAATTAGCACCATCACTCGGAGAACTACATTCAGACATGAGTCGTATAGACTCTGGGAAGCTTGAGAGAACACACCAGTCCTAGTCTACTAGTTTGTCCCAAAAATAGGACAAGTGCCAGTGTTTAACAACTCATTGGGCAATCAACGTTGCTGGTGAGAAGGCTTCTGCTTGGAAGACAGCAAGGTTAACAGACTATCCACAGAAAAAAGCCCATTTCACTGGGGGAAGCAATGCAAAAATTAGCCAAGGCATTTTCAGCGATAATTTATACTAATTTTCAAACTATCACTACGGATGGCTTGTAGTTAAGTCATTGCCACGAAATAGTAGGTTATGTAACCGGCCTTTTGGAGGCACGGTATAGATTGTTACCTTGAGTATTATCTACAATCCTGCCCTAACCCCTCTCTTCAGTGCTATAGCCAGCCTCAAAGACTTAATAATCATAGGGATTTTTAGGAATTGGA
>JANWZG010000422.1 GCA_025054735.1 Cyanobacteriota bacterium
GTGGGCAGATCTTACAGTCCTATGCTGAGAAAGATCATCGTATTAAACTCATCAATCGCAACGACAACCGTGGTATTGTCGCAACCTTGAATGAAGGATTGAGCTATGTAACAGGCCGTTACGTCAGTCAGGTTGATGGTGATGATATTGCCATGCCAGAAATGCTAGCAACACAATTTGTTTATCTAGAGAACCACCCAGAGTGTGTTGCTGTAGGGCAGCGGGTATTGATGATTGATGCCGACGATGCTCCCATTCGGGTTTTTAACAATCTGATGACCCACGAGGAAATTGATGCTGCCCATATGAAGGGGCTTGGCGCATTTTCCCATTCTGGTTCGATGGTGCGTCGTGATGCTATGGAAAGAGTAGGTGGCTATCGCCAAGAGATGGAACTTGCAGAGGACATGGATCTATGGCTACGCTTAGCTGAAATCGGAAGATTAGCAAATTTACCCAATGTACTATTCAAGTATCGGTTGCATTCAAAGAGTGTTAGCTACTCTAAGAGAGTGAGCCAGCTAAAAGCAACCCGTGCTGTAGTGATTGATGCTCATCGTCGGCGGGGTCTGCCGCTACCAGAAGGTATGAAAAATGACCCAGACATCACGGAAAAAGACTTGCCTACCTTGGCAGGAAATCATCGTGTGTGGGCATGGTGGGCCTTGGGTGATGGATATGTAGATACAGCTAGGAAACATGCGCTGTGTGCGCTCACCAAGGAACCGCTTACATGGGACTCCTGGAAGGTGACACTCTGTGCTCTACGTGGCTGGTAGTAGAATAGACAGCGTTGCAGCAGTTCAGATGTTCTTCTGCGACGCTGTCTGTCTTCACACGATCGTTCTCGTGGTTCTCTTTACTAGCTACATCATAGGGAAGCAAACCATTGTTCTAGCGTTTCTACGGTTCTTTGAGCACCATCTTGGGTTAGATAGGGATACATGGGCAAGCTGAAAATGTTGCGGCAAAGCTCTTCAGTAACAGGCAAGCCAGTCGCGCTAAGGGGAATGCGTTGATAATAGGCTGCTTGTAGATGCACAGGTAGTGGATAGTGAATACCTAAACCAACATTCTGTTCTTTGCAAAACGCTATAATCGCATCTCGATGCTCTGCTCGCACAACATACTGGTGATAAACATGACTTACTGCCTCTGGAGAATGGGGTTGCTTAAGGGGTAGGGATGATAGGGCATGGTGATAGTAGTTAGCAAGCTGTTGTCGGCGCTGGTTTTCCTCATCCAGATAGCGAAGCTTGACTCGCAAAATAGCAGCTTGCATGGGGTCTAAACGAGAGTTCATGCCTGGAAAGTCGCTGACATAGCGCTGTCGCCAGCCATACTGACGTAGTGCCTTCATAGTTTCTGCTAGGGTGTCATCGTTAGTCACAACAATACCCCCATCACCCAAGGCACCCAGATTTTTGGTGGGGTAGAGGCTAAAAGTTGATACATGTCCCCAGGTGCCAACTTTACGATCGTGCAAACGAGCACCATGAGCTTGGGAACAGTCTTCAATGACACATAGTCCATACTGGTGAGCAATCTCCATAATCGCTGGCATATTGGCGGGATGCCCATAGAGATGCACAGGGATAATGGCCTTGAGTTGTCCTAGGGACGGCTGCTGGTGAATAAGGTTGATTGCATCCTCCAGATCCTGCACATCCATTGTGAAGGATACTGGATCAACATCCACTAGGAAAGGAATAGCGCCCACGAGTTCGATCGCGGCCACAGTAGCCACTGCGGTGTGGGAAACTGTAATCACTACATCTCCAGGTTCAACACCACAGGCGCGTAGAGCAACTTCTAAAGCATCTGTGCCATTGGCTACGCCAATACCATGCTGAACACCAATATAGCTGGCAAATTCCTGCTCAAACGCTTCTACCTCCTTGCCCAGAATGTAGTAGCCACTATCTAACACGCGATGAATAGCTGCATCAATCTCCGCTCGGTGAGCTAGGTAGCCAGCTTTTGGATCCGTCTGAACAATCTTGATTTGTGTCATAACCTATAGGTAGTACTCCAAGTATTGCCGATAAAACGCGATACTAGCTTCTAAGCCATCTCTCAGGGATGTTTTGGGTGACCAACCTAGGGTCGAGCGAATCAAACTGTAATCGCTGTAATAATCTCCAATATCAATCTGCTTCCGCTCTTCTGGAAAGGCACAAATCTTGAATTGGCCGCCACCATTGATGTCAACCATGAGTTGAGCAGTCTCTTTGAGGCTGATAATGCAATCGCCTCCTAGGTTGAAAATCCTGCCTTGGGCCTTGGGGTGTACTGCTGCCATCAGGAGTGCGTCTACCACATCGTCAACGTAGGTATAGTCCCGAAGTTGCTCACCCCCCCATACCTCAAACGGCTTGTTTTCAACTAGCAGGCGAATCCAAATTCCCAAGAAAGTCTGCCGTGCGTCTTTAACTCGCATTCGAGGCCCGTAGGTGTTCGTGAGGCGTAAAACACAGGATTGAATACCGTATACATGGTTATAAAGGATGTGATACCACTCTCCCGCCATCTTGTTAATGCCATTGACATCAACTGGTTGTAACAAATGCTTTTCATCTACAGGCAAATACATAGGTTTGCCGTAGAGTTGACGGGTGCTTGTAAACACAACCTTAATGGTGGGGTTATATGCACGACAGGCTTCTAGGATAGACAACTGTGCTTTGCAGTTAATTTCCAAATCAGTGTATGGGTCTTTCATGGAATCTAGATGGCTAGTTTGCCCTGCTAGATTAAACAAATAATCTTGACCCTGAATCAGATAGCGCATGCTGTAGGCATCGCGCACATCAGAGATGTTAATTTTTACCTTGTCGTTGATGTCGATAATGTTAAATAGGTTGCCACCATATTCTGGCACCAAGCTATCCACCAGCAGCACCTGCGCGCCTAGAGACACTAAGCGGTGTGCCAAGTTACTACCAATAAAGCCAACTCCCCCAGTGATTAAGACATTGCGCCCCCGAAATGAGTCAGCAATGCATACAGTGTCAAGCATAGTTTTTAGATAGGCGATCGCGGCTAATCGCAGCTAATTTTTGTGCAAAACAAAACGTAACTGATCAAATGATCAAACAAAATAGTCTATCTGGATGATAGGTGCTTCAGCTAAGCACTAACTTGTAACAATACTCAATACTTGTGTGATTTGTTATACGATAAAGTTGGTGGCCTCACCTTGGGCGGCTTGCCAACTGCGAGCATCGTAATAAAGGTCAGCAAGAG
>JANWZG010000423.1 GCA_025054735.1 Cyanobacteriota bacterium
GCATAGAATCAGCCACAGTTTGCTCGTCACTAACCATCTACTTGACTTGTCCCTGGTTCTTAAACACCTAAACTTGACCTGTCGCTTGGCTAGAAAGCCACCAACATTAACTCCTCATTACTTAAGATGCTACTACACAAACGTTAGCTACATGCAAACGTCGTGCACAAGGCATCCCATCTCTTACCAAAGAGCATAGGCCCCTATACAACCTGCATAGAGGCAGCAGCTACACCCGTAACCTTGAGTACACTTCAAGTACATTAGTTGTATTTCTTATAGCTAAGTTAGCACTAATCTTAGCTAAATAGGGCTAAATAGGCCATAAAGTTCGTATAAGATTCCGTACCCGTAGTGCCTGTAGAGTGATGCATTCCTAAAATAACGGTGATGATGTTTGGCAGCCAAGTCAAACTTGCTTGAAAATGACATAAACTCTTGGGCTGGGGCTGGATAGAACTGGGATTGGCTAAATTCAGACTCACTAACTCTCAAATTTTAAGAGTTGGCACAATTCATGCCTGTTAGGTTATTCTTAAGGGCATGATCAGCTATTAATAGAACTACTAGTTGATAGTAGCTGTCGAATCTGGCTAATGTTTGTTATACGGGGCTAGTGTTTTAGCTTAGTTGTCAGGTAAGTAGTTGTCTGTGGCAAAGTTGTGAGTTGCTTCAGGTAGTTCTGCTTGCGACCGCTAGCATCTCTCTAGAAAGTATCTCAAAGGAATCTTCTTTGTCTGGCTATGACTAACTCTTCGTCCCAGCGCCGCGCTGTTGTTGTTAGGAATGACTTGTCTCCGTTCGGGAATAAGCTGGTTCAATCTGGCTATGCTAGTAGGGAACAAATGCGGCAGGCACTGGTTGAAAGCCGCAAGCCTAACGCTCGGCCATTGCCTCAGATTCTTCAAGAGATGACTGGCAAAGAGTTGTCCCTTGAGTTGGTGCGGCACTACAAGAAGCAGCAATTGTTCGAGCTGAAGATTCTATATGGGGTTGAGTCTCTAGATCCTGAAATTAATCTAGTGCCAACCGATCAGGTAGGAGAGCTGATTAAGACTTTAATACCCTTAGAGTTGTGCCGTCGTTATCGATTGGTTCCCCTCTCGAAGGAAGATGGCGAGACTCCAACGGTACTCGTGGCTATGGTCGATCCAGATAACCTGGATGCCCAAGATGACCTCAATCGAATTTTGCGCCCATTAGGATTAGCCCTACGCCGCCGAGTCATTACGATTGATGACTATCAGCAGATTATCAATAGGTTCCTAGACGAGCAGGTTGCTGCTGAGCAGCAAGCTCAGGCGGATGCGAAGTTTCAGGGTAAGTTTAGGAAGGTTACCCAGGAAGATCTAGAGATTGACGCAGAAGCACTCGGAGATGAGCTTCAGGACGATGAAGAAGAGGAAGATCTTGAAGGTGACTTAAGCAATGTTATTGCTGACTCGACGGCGGCTCCAATTGTCAAAACTGTCGATAAGATCTTGGCCAAGGCACTGACTGATGGTGTATCCGATATTCATATTGAGCCACAGGAAGATTGTTTACGAGTTCGCTTCCGCAAAGACAGTGTTCTTCATGAACCATTCGATCCACTACCCAAGAAAATTATTCCCGCCTTGATTTCTCGCTTCAAGATTATTGCAGATCTGGATATTGCCGAACGACGAGCAGCTCAGGACGGTAGAATTCGTCGTGTGTTCCAAGGACGCAAGGTTGACTTTCGTGTCAACACAGTGCCTGGTCGATACGGTGAAAAGGTTTGTTTACGAATTCTAGACAACTCGTCTACTCAGCTAGGGCTAGATAAGCTAATCACTAACCCCGACACTCTAGAAAGTGTGCGAGAGATGGCAAGTCGTCCCTTTGGGATGATCCTGGTAGTAGGGCCAACGGGGTCAGGTAAATCCACGACGTTGTATTCAATCCTAGCAGAGCGTAATGATCCCGGCGTTAACATCTGTACGGCAGAAGACCCAATTGAGTATGCACTCCCTGGCATTAACCAGGTGCAGGTAATTCGAGAAAAGGGGTTAAACTTCGCTAACATTCTACGTGCTTTTATGCGCCAAGACCCCGACATTATCCTGGTGGGTGAGACGCGAGACTTAGAGACGGCCAAGACTGCGATCGAGGCATCTCTGACTGGGCACTTGGTGATGACAACGCTCCATGCTAACGATGCGGCTGGTGCGATCGCCCGTTTGGATGAAATGGGAGTTGAGCCGTTCATGGTATCTGGGGCACTCATAGGTGTAATTGCTCAGCGTCTGATGCGTCGGGTATGTACAGAGTGTCGTATTTCATACACTCCAACTGAGGCTGAGTTTGCACGCTTTGGCATGACACCATCGCAAGAACGAAACTTTACCTTCTACAAGGCTAAGGTGCTCACTCCAGAGCAAATTCAGGAGGAACGAGCCAAAGGAACTCTGTGTCCTAAGTGTAATGGAGTAGGGTACAAAGGACGTTGCGGTGTCTATGAAGTAATGCGAGCAACAGAAGATTTGCTAGCGGCTATTGTTGATCGTGCACCTACAGAACGGATTAAGGAAATTGCCGTTGAAAATGGCATGTTAACTTTACTAGCCTACAGTTTGAACCTGGTGCGAGAGGGGCTGACTACCTTCCAAGAAGTGGAGCGTGTAACCTACACAGACACTGGATTAGAGGCAGAGCTGAAGGCTAAACGAAAGAGTGCTCTGTCATGTCGCTCGTGCGGCGCTGGGCTTCGCCCTGAATGGCTGGAGTGTATTTATTGCATGACTCCCCGTTTTCAAGACTAGAAACATTGAGGAAATTGTCCTATGCCGATGGAATTGATGATTGAAGACCTGATGGAGCAAATGATTGAGATGGGTGGCTCTGATATGCACTTGACGGCAGGACTACCACCCTATTTCCGTATCAGTGGCCATCTTTCCCCTATCGACTGCGATCCCCTGAGTTCTGAAGAAGTGCAGCGCCTTATCTTCAGTATGCTAAACAACACTCAGCGTAAGACGCTAGAGCAAAACTGGGAACTAGATTGCTCTTACGGGGTTAAGGGGTTAGCTAGATTTCGTGTCAACGTCTACAAAGACCGAGGAACGTGGGCTGCATGTCTACGAGCCTTAAGTTCCAAAATTCCTAACTTTGATAAGCTGGGGCTGCCTGATGTAGTGCGGGAAATGTCAGAGAAGCCTAGGGGTTTGATTCTAGTGACTGGGCCACCGGGTTCAGGTAAGACTACTACACTGGCT
>JANWZG010000424.1 GCA_025054735.1 Cyanobacteriota bacterium
TCATTTGCTCACCCCAGATGGCTGGTAGTCAGGACTTAAGTCCTTGGTACGAACTAATGGGTTGCGTAGCTGGCTTTTGGAGAAGAGATGGGTTGTGTAGCTGGCTTTGGAGAAGAAATATCATTTGCTCACCCCAGATGGCTGGTAGTCAGGACTTAAGTCCTTGGTACGAACTAATGGGTTGCGTAGCTGGCTTTGGAGAAGAAATATTATTTGCTCACTCTGAATGATCTAACCGGCCTATGTATTGCTATGGCTCAGGAGTTGAGCAATGTAGGCAGGGGTTAGGGCATCTATACGATCCACTACAGACTGCGCCCCAGCTTGAATTAAGCCTTGGCGGTAGGTGGGGCAACGATCGCCATCCTCTAGCACATGGGGCGGCAATACCCCAACGGCAATCCAACGACGATTGGGGTCTAGCGCTCGTGCCTTTTGAACGGTGTGCATATCTGCCACGGTGTCACCAGCGTAGATAACAGCATGGTCGCTGGCCTGTGCGCTATGTCGAGCTAGAATTTGCTCTACAGCCATAAATAGTCCAGTGGGGTCTGGCTTACCAGGAGCATCTTCCATAGCTACTAATACTGGCGACTGCAAGCCGATACGGTTTTCTAGAACATAGGTGGCAGAGGCACGGGTTGCACCGCTGAAGAACCCCCAGAGAATGCCAGCGTTGGTTAAGGTTTCACCATAGGCCGCACTCATTAACAACGGCTCTTGGCAGATATACCCCGTCCAGTTGTGGGGGTCGGGGCCACGATACCGCCGCTGAAACCAAGCTACTAGCTCAGTATAGTCGATCGCATAGTCTGGAATGCCCTGAGCAGCGTAATAACGACGGATCATTTCCCTTGAGGCTTCCCAGTCGTTGTTCCAGATGCCTTCAGCTTTAAGGTGGTCAATGTCTTGTTGAGACGGGCGATAGGCTCCGTTGGTGTAGTGCTCTACGGTGTCAGCTAAGGCGCGACGATAGGATCCACCTACATCTCGGACTACGCCATCAATATCAAATACAACGATCGTCATGGGCTAATTGTCATGGGTTAAAGGTCACTGGTGATTAACGGCTGGTGACGGCTCAGGCTGTGGATTGTTGGAACCAGCCTTGTTTACTCTACCCCAACCATTTGGTTAAAGCGCCGCATTTCTGGACTATGGTCACCATAGACACCGCCGATTTGTTGCTGGCAACAGTCGATCGCAAACTCGTTAAGGTCATGGGGGGCAATGCCGTAGAGATCATAGAAGACATCGGCTTGCACCCGACAGAAGCGAGGCCGATCAGCATAAATTTGGCATTTGCGGGTGTTGTGATCAAAATGGATGCACCAGCCATCCTCACCCACCAAGCTCAGATAGTGGGTAAGCTCGTCGGGGCTGAGATAGGTTGCCAAATCTGGACGATCACTAGGCTCTAGATGACAACAAGCTCCACATTGGTTAACACACTGCCATCTTGCCATTACAGTCTCTACAGCCTCTAAGGTGACCAATCTACTATCCAACCTTTACACGGGTCGGACTGTTGCGGTATTGCTAGCCTACAACTAAATTTTCCTAGGAAATCAGCAAATCAGTCAAATCAGTCACTTGATGTAGTCACACTATGGCTGTTGATCGCAAAGCAGTCAGTGCTGCTCGCACCTGTTGATAGCTAGTAATGAGGCGATCGAGTTGCTCAGGAGTGAGGTCAATCGTGCCAGAGATGCCCATGACTTCTATCTCGTGACATTGCTGGGCGAAGGCATTGGCCCCTACAGTGGCGCTCATCGACTTCAACGGGTGGCTAGATTGAATCACAGCGGCTATATCATGATTGGCGATCGCCTGTAATAAAGTCTGCATCTGCACAGGCGTATCTTGCAGATAGCAATCAATCATCTCAGTCAGGAAGTTGTCGTCTTCATCATCCGCCATCGCCCGAATTGATTCCACAACTTCAGGATCGAGGATATCAAGGCTGAGGTCGGCGATCGGGGGCACTGAAGTCAATGATTCCAGGCTGGGAACCGTTGGCTCTACCACAGACTCAGCAGCACATGGGTCAGAGGTTACTAGGCTAGGTACTGCTGAAGCAGCCCTCATCCTGGACAAATCTTGAATCAGTGTACGTGTTGCCTGCTTTGCAGCATGAGTTTGACTGCGCTTTAGCACCTGCACTAACGCCTCGAACTGGATGGGCTTAGTGATGTAGTCATCCATACCTGCATTCAGACAAGCTTCCCGATCGCTCTGCATGGCACTGGCAGTGAGCGCAATGATATAGGGACGCTCGATCGCAGGCCACTCACGACAAATCTGACGGGCTGCTGCCAAGCCATCCGTTTCTGGCATCTGCACATCCATTAAGATCACATCGTAAAATTGACGACGCAATGCTTGTAATACTTCAATGCCGTTGCCAGCGACATCTGCCCGGTAGCCTAAGCGCTTTAACAGCAATAGAGCTAATTTCTGATTGACAGCGTGATCTTCTGCCAATAGGATCCGCAGGGGTAATTCTTGGGCAAGGTTGACATCGGCTTTTTCAGTGTGGGGACGCGGCAGATTCGTAACAGCCTGCTCTGGGCACAGCACATGATGTAGGGTTTCATAAAGGCGTGCGGGTTTGATGGGTTTATGGATTTGAGCTGCTAGGTTCACGGTTTTTAGCTCTAAGCGAGGGGTGATATGACCCGATGGAGTCATGAGGACGATCGGCAATGCTAGTTGGGGGAATCGTCGATGAATAGTTTTTATCAAGCTTAGGCCGTTCATATGGGGCATGTGCAGATCGACGATCGCCAAGTCGAAGGGTGTCCCCTGATCAAGCAGGTCAAGGGCATCAGCCCCTGAGGCCGCAGATAGGGCCAGCATGTTCCACGTCTGGGCTTGCAGGGCAAGTAGCTGGCGAACCGAAGCATTGTCATCCACAATGAGCAGACGTTTGTCTGCTAGGTCGGTCAAGGATTGTGTGGAGGCAGGTAGTGATACGGCTGGAACGACGATTGTGCAGTAGAAGGTTGCTCCCTCATCGGTTGCTGGTTGTAGTACAGATGCCGATGGCTGCCAATTAGACGGTGGCTCACCGCCTATCTGCCCGCGACTAGTTACCCACAGTGAGCCGCCCATCATTTCACATAGGCGCTTACTAATCGCTAGCCCCAAGCCTGTGCCTCCATATTGGCGGGTAGTGGAGTTATCAACTTGACTAAAGGGCTGAAAGAGG
>JANWZG010000425.1 GCA_025054735.1 Cyanobacteriota bacterium
GGCCAGTTATCATAGCCTATTCTAGAATAGAGGTTCTCCGTAACAGACTGCGGAATATTCATGGTGCGATCTGCGATCGATAACATTATGGTACGCAATGGCAACCGTTCACAGATGACTCCAGGGATAATGGAGGGCAACCACTCCCTGCCTGATATCCCAGAGTTGCTGGCTCCAGCAGGCAGTTGGGACTGTGCTAGGGCAGCCGTAGAAAATGGGGCTGATGCCATCTATTTTGGGCTGGATGCATTCAACGCTAGGATGCGGGCACACAACTTTACGGAAACCGATTTGCCAGAGTTAATGGCCTATTTGCACCGTCGTGGTGTGAAGGGCTATGTTACTCTCAATACTCTAATTTTTACACTAGAGTTGGCAGCAGTAGAAGCCTATCTACGCTCAATCATTGCAGCGGGTGTGGATGCAGCCATCGTCCAAGATATTGGCTTGTGTCGTCTAATTCGTCACCTGTCACCAGATTTTCCTATCCATGGTTCCACACAGATGACCATCACCAGTGCTGCTGGCGTAGACTTTGCCCATTCCTTGGGTTGCAATCTGGTGGTATTGGCACGGGAGTGTTCCCTCAAGGACATCCGCAAAATTCAGCAGCAACTCCGCGATCGCAAGCTCACTCTGCCACTGGAAGTATTTGTGCACGGGGCTTTGTGTGTAGCCTATTCGGGGCAATGTCTGACCAGTGAAGCCCTGGGGGGACGATCAGCCAATCGGGGAGAATGCGCGCAGGCTTGTCGGATGCCCTACGAGTTGGTGGTAGACGGCAAAGTGCTAGACTTGGGCGATCGCAGGTACCTGCTCAGTCCCCAAGATTTGGCAGGATTATCCGTATTGCCGCAACTGGTGGCTGCGGGAGTGGCTTCCCTTAAAATTGAGGGCCGCCTAAAAACGCCTGAATACGTTGCCAGCGTCACCCAGGTATATCGCCAAGCCCTCGATCGCATTGCCCAAGGGATTGTTCCTGATGGGGATGCTAGTGACCGCTACAAGCTGGAGATGGCCTTTTCGCGGGGGCTACACACAGGTTGGTTAGAAGGCATCAATAACCAGGTCTTGGTGCATGGGCGGTTTGGCAAAAAGCGTGGAGTTTACTTGGGGACAGTGGCTGAGGTTCGTAATGGGCGAGACAAGCAGGTGCTCGTGCGGTTGCAAGCGCCTCTGAAAGCTGGGGATGGTGTGGTATTTGATGCTGGTAAACCCGATAGCCAAGAAGAGGGGGGACGGGTCTATGCCGTGGAGCAGCGGGGACAAGAGTCGATCGTGACCTTGGGACGGCGAGATGTGGATTTGCGCCGAGTGCACGTGGGCGATCGCCTGTGGAAGACGAATGACCCTGACCTGGATCGCCAACTGCGCCAGACTTACACCAGTGAGAAGATTCTGTTTCAGCGCCCGATTGCTGTGGAAGTGTATGGCCAAGTGGGGGAGCCACTGACGGCGATCGCCCGTGACAGCCTAGGACATATCGCCCAAGCTAAGTCCACTGTGCCGCTGACTGCTGCCCATACTCAGCAGTTGACCAGCGATCGCCTGCGAGAACAGTTAGGACGGTTGGGCAACACTCCCTTTTGCTTAGGAGAACTGCATAACCATGTGCAGGGGGCGGTGATGGTACCTCTTAGTGAACTCAATCGCATCCGACGAGAACTGGTCAGTCAGTTAGATGCCCAGCGTGCCCAACCCCAGCGCTGGCAACTGTGTAGTACAGCTACCTATACCGATCTGTTGCCTGTTGGAGAAGATGCACCGTCTGTGCTTCCCCAGACGATCGTCCTCGTGCGGACTCTGGCTCAACTGGCAGCCGTCTTAACCACTGACCTGACCACGATCTACTGTGAATTAGAAGACCCCCGTGCCTATCGGGATGCAGTCGCCATGGCTAGGCAAGCTGCTCACCGGCCCAGCCTTTGGGTAGCGCCACCCCGCATTACCAAGCCTAACGAGCAGTACATTCTGCACCAAGTACGGGCCAGCAATGCTGATGGCTATCTAATTCGTAACTATGATCACTTGGAGTTTTTTGCTGCAAATCGCTGCGTGGCTGACTTTTCCTTCAACATTGCCAATCCCTTGACTGCCGACTATTTTCGGCAAACCTTTGGCCTAGAGCGTCTCACGGCTTCCTATGACCTTAACATTCAGCAACTAGAAGCCCTGTTAACCCACTGCCCGCCATCCTGGTTTGAGGTCACCTTACACCAGCATATGCCGATGTTCCATATGGAGCACTGTGTGTTTTGTGCATTTCTCTCCAAAGGCACAGACTATACAAATTGTGGTCGTCCCTGTGAACAGCATGAGGTGAAGTTGCGCGATCGCACAGGAGCAGAGCACTGGTTAGTTGCCGATGCTGGTTGTCGCAATACGGTCTTTAACAGCACTGCTCAAACTGGAGCTGAGTTTGCCCAACGCCTGCTTGATTTGGGAGTGCGCTATTTCCGCTTAGAGTTCGTTCAAGAATCACCTGCCCAAGTGCTAGATACGATTAATCGCTATCAACGCCTCCTCACAGGCAAACTTTCCGGCTCCCAACTCTGGCGAGACTTGAAGTTGCACAACCAACTGGGGGTAACCCGTGGCTCTCTGGACGAATGAGCATAGTTATAACAATATCCTGACTAGACTGGATGTTGTCCATAATCAGCAATTTGGGTATACAAGCTGTGAGCTGTGAACGGCATCACCACGAGTGGCTAGGACTTGCTGTTAACCTTGCGCTCTGCTAAACAATTAGAGAAATTCCAGAGGATATATGGCACAAATCTTAATGGATTAATATTCCTAGGCGACAATAAGGGTTGATTTGGCTAGCCAAGGTGACCCCGTGGCTACCGATCAGAGGTGCGATAATGATGACATCAGACATGCCAGTGGGCCTGCCGTCGTTACGGCAAGTGAACTTAGACCAATATCGATTGTTTGTGGAACATGCTCGTGAGGTGTTCTTTCAAACCGATATGGAAGGTGTGCTGGTGTTTTTGAACCCAGCGTGGGAGCAAATCACTGGGTTTTCAGTGGCCAAGAGCATTGGCACTAGTCTGTTTGCCTATGTGTATCCCGACGATCGCCAGCGCTGTAAGAACCTGTTTAATGCCATGATCAATGGACGACTAAGTCCCAGTCAGCGTTGTGAATTGCGTTGCCTCACCGTTGATCAACAGTCCTGTTGGCTGCAAGCTGACCTTC
>JANWZG010000426.1 GCA_025054735.1 Cyanobacteriota bacterium
TGAGCAAATTTCCATTGCGTAATCCGTAGCTCTGCAATAGGACGGTTAGGATACAAATCATCCGTTAACCTTGCCCAGATAAACCGGGGCACTACCTGTCGCAGGAGGCCATTCACAGGCATAGGTGCAAACGCAGCTCCCCAGACAACACCGATGCCAGCGACCAAAATGGCTAGAACCCAGTACCAGCCCCAGTAAAGCGCGTAGGCAAGGCAGGTTAGGGCTGCAATTCCCCAGGCATTGCGAGAATGGGTGAAGACAATGCAGGTGAGTATTGTCATCACGAGAAGAGGTAGGGCGTAACGGGCAAATGCTGGTAACGGAGAAACAGCCAATAACCGTTGGGCGATCGGCAATCGATGGGAAATAAGCGGTGCAAAGTCTTGGGGATCGCTGACTGGAGGCGCTGCCTGCTCTACGGATGCTTGTCGATTAAAGGTCGAAGGTTGCTGCTGATTGCTAAGCATTGGCTCTAACCAGAGGGCGATCGCCAACGGTAACACCATCACTAAGTAGCCTGCCATACTGTTGGCATACATAAACACCGAAGCCATGCGCCCTGGTGGATTGCCACCAAGAGCTAGCGCCCAACCAAGAATTCCTTCCCAAGGCTGGGGTGGCCCTTGCCATTGCCAAAAGTATTGACCAACCCCCAAAATTACAACAATACTGGCAGGAATTAGACTGAGACGGGCTAGGTGGCGCAGTTGGTCAATTGTCTGCACAACGAAACTGACAGTTATAAATAGTAGGAAAAAAGGCAGGATGTTGAAGGTTCCCAGTAAGGCTACATAGGGATCCGCAGCAATGACAACCGTACCAGCAATCCAAATAGCTAGAATGCAGAAGGTGCGATTGAGCCAAGACCGATGGAGTTGATCGCTCTTGCGCCAAACACATAGAGCCATTGCCCAAATCATCAGTGCCCCAAAGGCAACCCCATGCACGGGTGCTAGCAGCCACCCAAGTTGTATGAGCCTCCATAGCCCTTGCAGGCTAGGATCAGGATGCTCAGTGACAATCTGTGAGAACCATCCCCGTTTCAAGGCTGTTATCCTCGACTGGCTAGCAGGGCTTTAGCTTGTTGCCACAGGTCATCTAACTCTGCACCACTGTAATCTGCGATCGGTCGGGTCGCTAACTGTTCCACCTGCATTAGGCGCTGAATAAACCGCTGTTGAGTGCCTTGTAAGGCTTCACTCGGATCCAGAGCATACCAGCGGGCAAGTTGCACTACGGCAAACAACACATCACCTAACTCCGATTGCTGACTAGCCTTGTCACCATGGGAGACTGCCTCTTGAAACTCCGCTAATTCCTCATGCACCTTAGCCCACACACCCTCAACGCTATCCCACTCAAAACCAGCGGCGGCAGCCTTCTGAGACATTTTCATGGTTGCCATCAGGGGCGGTAAAGTGCGGTGATAACGGCTCAATTTTTCTGTAAGTGGCACAAGCTTATTGGGATCCTGACCTTTTTCTCTGGCTTTAATGTGTTCCCAGTTTTGTCGTACTTGCTCCACGCTATCTACTGTTACGTCGGCAAATACGTGAGGATGTCGCCGCACTAGCTTGTCTGCGATGCCGTCAGCCACTTCCGCTAGTGTAAACTGCTGTGTTTCTGAAGCAATTTGAGCGTGCAGTACCACTTGTAGTAACAAATCTCCTAGTTCTTCGGCGATCGCAGCTTGATCCCCACTACGGATAGCATCTGCTACTTCATAAGCCTCTTCAATGACGTAGGGAATTAGGGTTTGATGGGTTTGTGCTAAATCCCAGGGACAACCATGCTCAGGGTCGCGTAACTGAGCAACCACTGTAATCAGACGTTGTAGCGCTGATAGAATCGATGGAGCTACTTGAGCAGCAGCAAATGGCATGGAAGTTGTCATAGGCTAAAGCTGAAAGCCTGGGTAATATGAGCAATTGTGAACCAGTTTAAACCGTAGCTGGAAGTTCCCCAAGTAAGCTAGTTGATTTTTAGCAACTAATCAGCTAAACCCGTGTTATGCCTGGCAATAAGCTGTATCGATCGTGTTAGTGACCATGACCCACGACATCACCCAATGGCTAGAAGAGATTAAACATCTAAAGCAAAAGCTAGCAGAGGCTTACCAACAGCGGGACGATGCCTATGCTAGTGTAGCGAATTGGCGAAAACTTTACGAGACAGAAGCTCAACAGCGGCGATCGGACGTGATGGCAGCTCAAGCTCAAATTGAGCAATTGCGAGCTACTATCGAGCAACTCCAGAAAAAGCCAACTATCTCACCGGATGATGCCACCCAAGCCATTTTGCAACAGGAGCTAGCTGGGCTGAAAACCCCTGAACAACTGCGCCAAAAGCTGCTGGAACTGATGATGGAGCGCGATCGTCTAACAACTGCGCTAGAAACTGAACAAGCAAACCATGCCTATACCCGCCGCACCCTAACAACTGCTCTGGGTGATACCGTTGCGCTTCTACATCAAGAACGGGGCAATCGAGTTAGTAATCTCCACGATAACCCCATGAGTTGAGCAACCAGACTTGTATGATGTGGGTAATTATCAATAAATCGATAACAGGACAGACTGGTGATTGTTGAAGGTATTGGTATTGGTGTTGGGGCAATCGGTTTGCTTGTAGGATTTGGCATTGCTGCCGCTGAGTGGCAGTATCGCCATCGTCAGGGCAATCAGTTAGCCTTGTTACCCGGTGAGTGGCATCTGGAAACCTTTGAACCCCAGCGATATGTGCTGGTTGGGGAGATGGAATTCCAAAACCTGACACGCAAGCTGGAGATTATGGTGCCGGAGGTAACAGCAGCGGTAACCCTACTCTCTAGCGCCAGCCTGGAGGGAATTCGCCATCATATCCGACTTATCCCTAACCACCCAGATGCTGCTGCTCGTGCCGATGACTATTGGTTTGCTTACATTGTCAAGGCAGGCAAAAAGACACAACTCCGGGTACAGGTCGATATCCAGGGAGATGATTTAAGTGATCTCCAATCTGCATGGATTCAAGTTCACTACGTTACCTACGGCCCTGAAGGTCGGATTCCCCGCACTCAGCATGTGATTGTGCCGCTACAATTCCCAACTGTGGATCCAAGTTCTCCCCGCTGGCGACCCGGGCGAACTCGTCTAACTGACAGGAATCCCACCGGCGCCACCGAACCGCCTCCTTCAGGCTCAGTTCGGGGGAGTCAATGACGTT
>JANWZG010000427.1 GCA_025054735.1 Cyanobacteriota bacterium
GGTTGCAGCGAATATAACGATAACCAATACTCCAGTCTACAATCTTAAGTTGTGTAACTGACGGGATGTTGTGTGAAGTTGTTAATGATTCAGCGCCTAACGGAAGAATTTTTGCCCGCAGTGATCGACCTTGACCGCACCTGCCTCGGAGGGCTGTGGAGTCTTGACGGCTATCGACGAGAAATTGCTAGTCCTAACAGTGATTTGATCATATTGCTGACCAACCACGAAGCAACCCCGCATGTCCTAGGCTTAGGGTGCCTATGGGCAATCGTCGAGGAAGCCCACATCACCCTACTAGCCGTGCATCCTGACTACCATCGTCAAGGCTTGGGGCAAGCGCTTCTCTGGAAACTGCTGCACAGTGCTCAATGCCGTGGCTTAGAGCGAGCGACTCTAGAGGTGAAAACATCCAATCTCCCGGCCATCAGCCTCTACAAAAAATTTGGCTTCCAAGCAGTTGGTGTCCGCAAAGGATACTATCCAGATACTGGTGAAGATGCATTGATCCTGTGGCGCGGCGGTTTACATCATTCAGACTTTACGCTGACTTTGGCACATTGGCACCAACAGGTTTGCGATCGACTAAAACAGTCCCATTGGCGGTTTCTCCAGGCTACAGATAGCTGGTAGTTTAAGTCCTTACTATGAACTAATGGGCCGTGTCGCTAGCCTTTAGAGAATTGGTATAACAAACCATTCGACAAAAAACGGGGCTATGAAAACTTCACACCCCGTTGACCCCTATCTCACTAGACACTACAACAACCGAATGTTGCCCTAGGCCGCCACCATTCGCTGCTGCTGACGACTAAATAAGGCCTCAATTTCACGACATAACATCTCAACCGTGGTGCTGCGAAAACCCTCTAGACAGAAACGCACAACATCACAGTAGTCTCGCAAATTATCAATTTCCGATTGACTATTGGGCTTACGAGACAAAACCATAGTGCGAGTGGTTTGATAGACATCTAGATAGTAACAGAACTGCTCAAACCGAAAGCCGTCTATATTAGCGACATTACGGACGATCGTAATCAACACATCGGCAGGATCAGCAGAATCGCAGGAAGCTTGGGGGAAAAAACTCTGCACCTTTCTTAGGAGCTTCATAGCTGACTAATCGGAACTCATTGAATCACATGATTAGAGTATCCAGCACTATCACTAGTTTCTCGGTGATGCTAGAGGGGCATAGCCCGTGATCTCTCGGACAGTAACATGTGACAAATATCCTGTGAAGGCGTGATCTACATCACAGTCAGCCAAAGATGCTTACCTAGTAAGAAGTTCCCCTGGTATCTATATACTGGAATCAGTAAGGGTAGTGTAATGGGATTGAATTGGGTAGGATAGAATGGATGCAGTGATTACCTGATTTCATGCTATCAACCCTTCTTGATTCTTCCTTTCTCTCTCGCCTCAACGCTCCAACTCTACATCGTCTCTCCAATGGTCTAACCGTAATCGCTGAGCACTTGCCTGTCGAGGCAGTTAATATGAGCATCTGGTTGCCTGTTGGCTCTGCGATCGAATCCGACGACATCAACGGTATGGCGCATTTTTTAGAACACATGGTATTCAAAGGTACCCCTAGCCTAGCGGTCGGTGAGTTTGAATGGGAAATTGAAGCTAGAGGTGCCATTACCAACGCCGCTACTAGCCAAGACTACACCCACTATTACATCACCACCTCTCCCAAAGATTTCGCCGACCTAGCGCCGCTACAATTAGACGTAGTGCTTAATCCTACGATTCCTGATGATGCGTTTGAGCGTGAGCGTTCTGTAGTATTGGAAGAAATCCGTCGCTCTGGCGATAATCCCCGACGACGTACTTTTCAGCAGGCTGTAGAGACAACCTTTGAACGCCTACCCTATCGCCGACCTGTTTTGGGCACAGCCTCGGTGGTTGAAGGACTCTCTCCTCAGCAGATGCGAGAATTTCATGCTCAGCACTACCATCCATCAGCGATGACGTTAGCTGTAGTTGGCAATCTGCCAGTAGATGACCTACTTCAGATCGTTGAGACGGGGATTACCCAAGCCACAGCAGATCACCAACGCCATCGCCTGACTAGCCACCCTCTAAAACAACCGCTTTTACCGGAACCAGCATTTACTCAGGTAGTACGCCGTGAAGTGGTTGACGACAGTCTGCAACAGGCACGCTTGGTAATGACTTGGCGCGTACCTGGCATTCAAGATTTGTATCAAACCTACGCCTTGGACATGCTGGCGAACGTTTTAGGGCATGGACGCACTGCACGACTGATTCGAGACTTACGGGAAGATCGGCGATTGGTATCCTCCATTGCCGTTAGCAACTTGAATTATGGTGCCCAGGGAATGTTCTACATTTCAGCGCACTTGCCTGTTGAGCACGTAGAGGCTGTAGAGAAAGCCATCATCGACCATCTACGGCTATTACAAACTGAGTTAGTCACCGATATTGAAATGAAGCGGATGCAAACACAAGTGGCAAACCGCTTTATTTTTGGCAATGAAACGCCTAGCGATCGCGCTAGCATGTATGGCTATTACCAAGCAATGGTTGGTGACATTGCTCCGGCTCTGAACTATCCCGCCCATATTCAGGCGCTACATGCTATCGATCTGCAAGTTGCTGCCCAGCAATACCTATCTCCAGATGCTTACGCCGTCACTGTTCTCAAGCCCTACTAGCGCAAGTTATGTGGACTGCGATCGCCCAGCATATCAGTGCAGCTTTAGGTAAGTCCTTTCAGCCCAGTAGCCAGCGATCCGTTGGTGGAGGTTGCATTAACCAGGGCTACCAGTTAGCCGATGAGCACCATACCTACTTTGTGAAGCTCAATCGTGCAGAGCTAGTCAGCATGTTTGAGTCTGAAGCATTGGGCCTACAACAGATTCAGGCAACCAAAACGATTCGTGTACCCACTCCTGTTTGCTGGGGTGTTGCTGATGGTCGGTCATACATCGTACTAGAGTGGTTAGATTTGGGACGTGGTTCCAGTGATGCTTGGGCAGCTATGGGGCAGCAGTTAGCCATGCTTCATCGGGTTAGTGGCGAGCAGTTTAAGGGTGGTGGTTATGGTTGGGATCGCAACAACACGATCGGATCCACACCTCAGATCAATACTTGGACAGCAGATTGGGCAACTTTCTTTCGCGATCACCGCCTTGGATATCAATTCCAGCTTGCTCAGCGCCGGGGGGGCT
>JANWZG010000428.1 GCA_025054735.1 Cyanobacteriota bacterium
TGAAGACCCCAGCGCTGCGGATGCCTTTGCCGATCGCATGACTCACTTGATGACAGAATTTAACCAATACTGGCAAGGTGAAACATCTTATGATTTGGTAGTGAACCGGGCAGAGTTACGTAAATTTGACACAATGATGCACTATTATCGCCAGCCTGACTGGGCAAGCTTAGAATTCTGAGGGTGATCATGATCAACATTCCTCCCCTCGACTTAACGGAGCAATACACTCTCATCGGTGATGAAGTTAACGCAGTCGTCTTAGAATTGTTGGCTTCAGGGCGCTATATTGGTGGCCCTCCCGTGAAGGACTTTGAAGAGCAGTTTGCCCACTACATTGGTGCCGATTACTGTGTGGCTTGCAATTCTGGCACTGATGCCTTGTATCTGGCACTGCGAGCACTGGATATTGGTGCTGGAGATGAGGTGATTACGACACCCTTTACCTTCTTTGCGACGGCTGAGGTGATCAGCGCTGTAGGGGCAACACCAGTCTTTGTGGATATTGATCCCGATACCTTTAATCTGGATACGACACAGCTTGCAGCGGTGATTACTGATCGCACTCGTGCTATTATCCCTGTCCACCTATTTGGGCAACCCGCAGACATGACTCGTGTGATGGCGATCGCTGATGCCAACAATCTATTTGTAGTGGAAGATTGTGCCCAGGCAACCGGAGCAGAATGGCAAGGGCAGCGTGTTGGTAGTATTGGGCATATTGGCTGTTTTAGCTTTTTCCCCACGAAAAATCTGGGAGCCTGCGGTGATGGAGGGGCGATTACTACGGATGACCCCGCGGTGGCCGATCGAATTCGAGCGCTGCGAGAGCATGGCATGAGGGTGCGCTACTACCACGATGAAATTGGGGTGACTAGTCGCCTTGATGCTATTCAGGCTGTGATTTTGCAAGTTAAGCTGCGGTACCTGGATCGGTGGAACCAACAGCGACGAGACATTGCTGATCGCTACACCCAAAGCCTATCGCTGCTTCCTGGGATTACCACCCCCCGAACCCTAGAAGGTGCTGTACACGTTTGGCATCAATACACCATTCGTCTAGCCCTGTGTGGAGAGCATCGCCGCTGTGGTGCTCAGCCCTGTAGCTTGGATGGCAGTAAGCAGTGCCGCAATTGGCTGCGAGAACAGTTACAAACTCTAGGGGTCAGCTCGATGATTTATTACCCTGTGCCGGTCCATCTACAAGCAGCCTATAGTCGCCTTGGATTTCGCCCAGGCCAGTTTCCGGTAACTGAGCAAGTTGCCCAAGAGGTATTGTCGTTACCCATGTTTCCAGAGTTGACGATTGAGCAACAACAGCGGGTCATCGATGCGATCAAGGAATGTCTGGCGACTCTTAAAAGCTGATGATTAAGTAGCCATCTTGAAATTTTGCCCCAGTCACTGGCTTTCCCCTTAACTCAGGGGGTAAAACAATATTACGCCGTTGATCCCCGGCTGCAATTGTGACTTCAGGGCCATTCTGACTGAGTTTCACCTGTTTCTTATCAAAGCCTGGTAAAAACAGCCGTACTTTGCGCTCTGCTAGGTTGACCTCCAGCGATCGAGGTGCATGGGTAGTGTCGGTTACATCTGGCAATGCTTCCATTGCCGCTTGCCACTGATTATCAGTAACCCAGGGCAGGGTATACATCGGTAAGGGTGCAAATGAAGAGCTATCTACTGGGGTGAATGGTGGAACTTGGGTAACGATCGCCCCAGCCACAGTTAATCCTGCCTGTTGTGCACTTCCCCATAGATAACGAGCCATAGTAATAGCCGCAGCATTGCCCGTAGTTACTAGGTAAGCTGCCATCCGAGCTGGATCGCTGATAATGGCTTTACCGCGATCCAACAGATCATTCACTTGACTTGCTGGTTTGGCGAAACTATCACTAGTCCAATCCACATTAAATACAGTGCCGATTAAGGGTTGCAGCAATGGCAGCAGAGTTTTTGCCAAGTCTGACTCGGCAAAGATCTGACGAAATCGACGCAAATACCAGCCCAGTGCATCAGGTGACCCTAGCATCCGGAGCATCGCTTGGTCACCTGTGCCATCATACACAATGCAATCGTACTGATTACTAGCATCGTAGTCTCGCAGGGCATCCATAGTTAAGGCACTGTCCATGCCGGGAAGCACGGCTAGCTCTTCTGCAAAGATGGCATTAAAGGCAGGGGTACGTAGATACTCTGACTCCAACCTTTTCACAGTTTCCCAGCCTTGCTCCAACAATGTGGTTAACTGGGGTTGCACGACGAACAAGTTAGGGGCTACAGATAGCGGCTGATCATGGATTGGTTCCCCCACCCAAGCTGCAATTACAGGATCTACAGGTTGTCCTAGCAATAGGGTGCGCTGACCTTGAGCAGCTAATCGCTGGGCTATGGCGATCGCCGCTGTTGTACGACCTGTGCCACCCTTACCTAAAAATGTGATGATAAATGCCATCTAACTTAACAGGTTGACCCGCATCTATCCTACTTCACAGGCTCAATCTCATCATCAAAAAACCATGTGGCAAAGGCATCATCAAAACGGACAAACATACCAATGCCGCTGCCATCAACCATTTTGAAGGCTTGAATGGTTCCAACTTTTCCTAACTTTTCGATCACCTGATCGGAGACGCGATCGCGCAGGCGACGAACCTTAACTTTCTGACCAATTTCTAACATCACGACTCCAACTAAAACATCTAACGCAATGGTCGGCACAACCATTCCACAGTGTATCAAGGTCTGGTACGGCATTACCGATGATTTCTAGCAGAATGTCAGGGAAGCCCAGTAACTACATTAAGGTATGTTTAGTGGTAGGCAACTTGTCTCAGCGAGGTGATGGCTTGGTTACAATCAACGGGGAACAATCGGTCTAGACTGAGGAAGATGGATGTTGTGATGACTAAATTGACGGGCACAGGCCAATGAGAGCCTCCATGTTGACACAGGTCAAGAACTACCTACGTGATCGCAGCCAGCAAGCATGGCAAGCTGCTGGGGTTTGGATTTCTGGTACGGCGGAGCGGTTATTAAATCGAGCTTATGAAGCCGTGCTACGTATTCAGTCATTAGAGGCCGAGCATTTTGATGGGGAACCTGTTTCTCCGCTGTCAGCAGCAGCAGCTCGCTACAGTGAAAGCTCATTGAGCTACTTTCAGTCTGAACTACGACGAGAGTTA
>JANWZG010000429.1 GCA_025054735.1 Cyanobacteriota bacterium
GGTGTTGCGCGATCAGGGTTTTCAAACCTTGATTGTCAATGCTCAAGATGTGGTGCTGGTAAGCCGCACTGTGCGCTATTAACGTGGGTTATTCACTGAGAAATCATGTCATTACTGCATACACCAGCCCTCAAGACACTAGCCCATTACCTAGCGGGCAAGTTTGACAATCGTGAACAGGCGATCGCCGAGCCTACGTGGTATGTCTCCCTGACTCTGTGGCAGCGACCAACACCGTTATTTGCTGACGATAGCATTACGCTGTTTATAGAGCAGGCAAACAGCATGACCTTAGATCAACCCTATCGACAACGCATTTTACGCCTACAGGCAACATCTGACGGCGAGCTACAAGGTCAATATTACGCTCTGAAGGACTTTACAGCTTGGAAGGGAGCTGCTAGCGATCGTCAACGTTTACAGCAACTGACGAGTGAGCATTTAGACTTGCTCCCTGGTTGCCTACTCACCATTACCTGTCAGCATAATCAGTTTGATGCTAACCTGAGTCCTGGCAGCCAGTGTAGCTTTACCTACCAAGGCAAAACTACCTACGTTTCACTGGGATTTCAGGCTAGTGGTAACCGTTTGCTAGTTTATGACAAAGGCATTGATCCAGTAACCGGCCAGGGGCTTTGGGGAGCACTGATGGGACCATTTCAATTCAGCAAGCGTGAAGACTTTAGTCACGAGTTGCCGTAGACTTCAAGCGCGTAGTTTCATACCCCACTGTTACCCTGCTGTGACTGCAAGCCTAACTAGCTAGCGTATCGCTACAACTAAACATTCAACCTCGTCAACATTAGAGCTTGTAGTGAACCTTAGCGCTGAAGCGCTTACTACAAACCAAGACGCTATCCTCAATTGAGCTGTAACGTTTCATGAGTCTCAGTAGCTCATCAATTTGCTCACCATCAAGACTGGAATCCTAACTATGAAATCCTTAGTAGGCCAGGTGACTTGAAGCTTCACACATAGAGACACCAAGCGCAGGAGGAAAACCGCTAGAATTCCCCCATGATGAAGACTCAAGACATTTTGCTGGAGATCATGAGTTATTCAAGCTAGAACTCATGACCTACTAGCTGGCAATACCACGAGGAACACCTTCTAAGGCTTCTTCTTCCGTGTCAAAAATTTCAAACACGGAGTCCATCATGGTGACCTCAAACACTAGCTTTGCCTCTGGATGGACGTTGCAAATACGAAAGCTGCCTGCAACCTTCTCAGCATCCCTCATGCCTGCCACTAGTGATGTCAAGCCAGAACTATCGATAAAGTTGACTTGACCCAAGTTAACCACGACATGAGGACTGAGTTTATTGATACATTCCTGTAGTTTCAGGCGAAATTGCCACGCGGTAGTGATGTCAAGTCGCCCTGACGGAGTTAGAACTATCACCGTTGTGCCATCTTGAGTTGTGTGTGTTCTCTGCTCCATTTGGCTGCATTACCCTCCCGTAATCTGTATACGTGTCTTCATGACGGAACTAAGCTAGACGAAACTCACCTTCAATTCCTCTTTCCAAGGATTTAGTTCTGCGTTAACTGCATACTACAGCTAACGACAGCATCTATCTGGAGGATACAACCACCCAAACTAAAAACGCTATTTCCAACATGCAATTGCTCTACAGTTTACCCTAGACAATCCAGGTAAATGCCATCCAATTCACAGAATCTGCCAATTTACCCAATCCTGAGGCTTTAAAAACTTGGTATATAGCTCGGCTTCTGGGCTGCCGGGTTCAGGCTGATAGTTATATTCCCAGCGCACTAAGGGTGGCAGCGACATGAGAATAGACTCGGTACGTCCATTAGTCTGTAACCCAAAGATAGTTCCTCGATCGTAGATAAGATTGAACTCGACATAGCGTCCCCGACGATACAGTTGAAACTGCCGTTCTCGCTCACCGTAGTCCATGTGGCGACGACGCTCTACGATCGGCGCATAAGCAGCTAAAAATGCGTTACCACAGTCTTGGACAAAGGCAAATACCTCATCCCATGACCGAGGCTGAGCACCCAATTCACGGCTAACCGTAGCGGCAATACCCTCTGGGTCAGGGCCTCGATACAGCTCACCCTGGCCATCTTGATAGTCAAAGAAGATACCACCGACACCACGAGCTTCTTGGCGATGCTTGAGGTAAAAATACTCATCACACCAAGGCTTAAATACAGAGTAATAGTGAGGATGATGGCGATCGCACACTGCCTTCAACGTTTGATGTAAGTGCACAACGTCTTCGACTACCGGGTAGTAGGGGGTCATATCCAGCCCACCCCCAAACCACCACACAGGGCCTGCTTCAAAGTAGCGATAGTTGAGATGAACCGTAGGGATGTGAGGATTACGAGGGTGCAACACCATGGAAGTGCCTGTGGCATAAAATTGATGACCTGCGGCCTCAGGTCGCTGCATTAGAATTGACGGAGGGAGGTGAGTACCCCACACTTCGGAAAAGTTCACCCCACCTTGCTCAAAGATGCCTCCCTGTTTGATGACCCTGGAGCGACCACCACCACCTTCTTCTCTTGTCCAGCTATCTTCCTGAAAAGTTCCTACACCATCTAGTTGCTCTAACCCCTGACAAATGGTATCTTGCAGCGTTTTGAGAAATTCACTGGTACGTTGACGAGAGTCAGTAGGAGGAAGGGGATTGACGGTGATCGTAGCTGTCGGTGAAGCAGTTGTCATAATTGAGTACAAAGTCACTATAGACGAATTTTAAGGTCGGTAGTTGTATAACCCTGAATAAAACCTTACCTGGTTCTTAGGTCACAAACACCTGCAATTGTGAGTTGCAACACTTTTTAATGTTTTAACCTCTGAATACTGGTGGCCATTTGTCAAGGCTAGTCTTCATCGATGACAGCGCTGCGATCAAGGAGCAGTAACTCACGCAGTTGATCGGTATCCAACTCAGTTAGCCAGTTTTCACCAGTGCCAACTACTTGCTCTGCTAGGACTTTTTTCGACTCTATTAGGTCGTGGATTTTTTCTTCTAAGGTGCCTGTACAAACAAATTTGTGCACTTGCACATTGCGAGTCTGTCCAATCCGAAAGGCGCGATCCGTTGCTTGATTTTCTACGGCTGGGTTCCACCAGCGGTCAACATGAAATACATGATTTGCACGGGTCAAGTTTAAGCCAGTGCCCCCCGCCTTC
>JANWZG010000430.1 GCA_025054735.1 Cyanobacteriota bacterium
GTTGAGAGGAGGCTAAGTCATGTTTGTCAGGCTAGCAGAGCAGCATCGTCAGTTTGTGCAGGATCTGGTTATGAATCTGCAAGCACTGGCAATCGTGCTGGAACGTCGAGGCTATTTAGCATCGTGCTACACCTGCGGTGGACAGATGAATAGCGCATCGTTTATGGTGAGCCTAGGTGATAACCATTTGATTCGGTTCTTAGTTTCTGACTATGGGATTACGTGGACAGAGATGCGTGACGATCGTGAGTTGATGAAGCTTGAAGGAGCAGAAGCCATTAGCCAACTCCAAGAGCTAGCTAACTTGATTAAGTATTCAGCACAGATTTCTGAACCCGCTATCCCAGCTAAGACCCGCACCTAGCAGTTCATTGTTTGGCACTTACTGTATTTATGGAATCATCAAGCAGCACGGTAGAACCTACATCTGGAGTGTTTGCAACGGGTGTAAACATTCGCTATGTTCAAGGCATGGTGGATTCTGACCAGCGTCCTTACTTGCTTACTAACCTGATTGAGGGTAAAACTTTGGCTCTACATCAACCGCAGAAGATGTGGACAATTGGGCGTGGACGCAATCGGGTTGCCCTATGGTTGAAAGATAAGCAGCTATCTCGCTACCATGCTGTTATTCAATATGTTGACTACCAAGGTTTTTTCTTGGTTGATCTAGGTAGTACTAATGGCTCTCAAGTAAACGGACAACCGATTCAAGGGCGAGTTTTTCTGCGCGATGGCGATCGCGTCAGCATTGGCAGCACCGATTTCACCTTCTTTCAGCAGCAAGATGTGCGGCAGGCAATCATCGTTCCCCCTGAGATTGTTGACCAGGTTAAGTCTCTAGAGCCAGTCATGACCTTGCTGCCTGAGCGTACTAGCGCATCTGACCTGAGCGATGATGATGACGACGATGATGATGATTACTGATATTCCTAAAGTTCCTAGTTAAGTGCCTGGAATTGCTCCAGTTGAATGGAAGATACCATCAGCAAGGCTAGAGTGGCTCACAGCGACCGATACTCATGTCTGGCGATATTGGTTGGCACAACCAATGACTCTGATTCAAACCTTGAATGAGTATCTTTCCCCCGATGAGCGCCAGCGGGCTGAACGATTTCGGTTTCCGCGCGATCGCCAACGCTTTGTTGCGGGTCGGGGCTGGCTGCGTACCCTCTTGGCTCGTTATCTGAATATAACGCCAACATTAGTTCAGTTTGAATATCTCTCCCATGGCAAGCCTGTGCTAGTCAACGACCCTACAATCCAGTTCAACCTATCCCATTCCCAAGACCTAGCACTTTGTGTTGTTACCCGTCAACATGCTGTTGGCATTGATGTGGAATATCTACGCCCAGTGGCCGCCAATGATATAGCACAGCGGTTCTTTCGCCCTAACGAATGGACTACCCTAGCAACCCTCAACCCTGAAGAGCAACAGAGTGCATTCTTTCGCTATTGGACCTGTAAGGAGGCTTATCTAAAAGCTTGCGGGGATGGACTAGGTAAATTGCAGAGTGTAGAGGTCTCGTTAGGCAATCAAGCACAACTAATTTGGTTAGAAAACGATCGCGGCCAGCAATGGTTTCTACAGGAGTTTCAACCTGCCCATGGCTATACGGCTGCTCTAGTTGTAGCCACAGCCCAGCCTAACCTTCACTTTTGGGATGCTGCCTAGGCAGTTGCAATCACCCTAACTGTAGAGACATCAGTCAACTCGTTAGCGACTTGTTATGGGACATCCACACCTAGTTCAATTCATCACTCACCAGATTGCGCAGCATCCGGAGCATCGGGTTACCTTTGCCCAGTTTATGGAATGGGTTTTGTATCATCCCCAGTGGGGCTATTACTCAAGTCAGAGCGATCGCCTTGGCTTTCAGGGAGATTTTGTCACAGCTCCTCAACTCAGTGTTGATTTTGGCGAACTGTTGGCTGAGCAATTTCAGCAAATGTGGCAGATTTTAGGTCAGCCCGTGCCGTTTACCTTGCTAGAAATGGGTGCTGGACGTGGCACCCTAGCGCGAGACGTTTTGCAGTATATCAAGCAGCATTATCCTGCGATGTGGCTGGGGTTGGAGTATGTGATTGTTGAGCGATCGCCAGCACTAAGGGCAGAGCAACAGCGTCAACTGCAACCATTCCTCAGCCAGGATCCAAATTCAGGCATGGTTCAACCTGTGCGTTGGAGTACCTGGGAAGCAATTGCTCCGGGAACGATCGTGGGCTGTTGCTTTTCTAATGAATTGGTAGATGCGTTTCCTGTACATCGTGTAATTGTGAAGGACAATACTCTCAAAGAACTTTATGTCACAGTAACCGATGCATCTATTCCCTTTACCAATACGATCGCACCGCTCTCTACCACAAAACTGCTTGACTACTTTGACTTAGTAGGGATTGATATTACCCAGTTCCCAGAGGGCTATTGCACAGAGGTGAACTTGGCTGCTGGTGATTGGTTGACAACCATTGCTGAGCGCTTACAGCGCGGTTACGTATTGACGATAGACTATGGCTATTTTGCCGATCGCTACTACAGCCCAACACGTTGTGAAGGCACACTCCAGTGTTATTACCAACACAGCCACCACAATAACCCCTATGTGCATGTCGGACAACAGGATATAACAGCCCATGTGGACTTTACAGCCCTGGAGCGATGGGGCAACCGCCTAGGGCTAGTGAACATTGGTAACCTGGAACAAGCCCTATTTCTCATGGCTCTGGGTTTGGGCGATCGCATTGCTAATCTTGCCAGGCCAGACATCCATGAATCTGCCGACATTCAGGCAATTTTGCGTCGTCGCGAAGCACTACATACCCTAGTTAACCCTATGGGCATGGGCAACTTTAGGGTATTGATTCAAGCGAAAGCACTGACACCGCAGGAAAAAAGCCAACCTTTGCGAGGCTTACAAATTCCTGCCATGCCAACTACCTAAGACTCTATGAACTCCATTAGGATTCTGACGATTAAGATTCTGATGAGCGCCGATGACGAGGATTAGTGACCACCAACTCCAGTTCCCATCCAGGAACTTGGCGTACCCGTTCCACCATGCGCTGCAAATCTTTGCTGCCATTCAAGGTTAGGTTGTCGCGCGTGCGAACTTCGACCGCAACCGCTTTGGAGCCATTGACAGCAATTAAGTCTGGTGAAAGGTCAGAC
>JANWZG010000431.1 GCA_025054735.1 Cyanobacteriota bacterium
CTACAACCTCTCTGGTGGACAACAACAGCGACTTTGTATTGCCCGTGCCCTAGCAACTGATCCTGAACTAGTGCTGTTTGATGAACCGACCTCTGCCTTGGATCCAATTGCTACTGATAGCATTGAAGGTTTGATGGACGAACTTAAGAAGCAAGTTACGGTTTTAATTGTTACCCATAGTATGCATCAGGCTGCACGTCTCTCAGATTACACAGCCTTTATGTATATGGGTGAGATAGTAGAGTTTAACGAGACTGCCACGCTGTTCAATCAGCCTGCTCAGAAGCGAACTGCTGATTATGTCAGTGGACGATTCGGCTAGATACTGAGTGCAGAGTTGGGAGTGCCGTCGATAAGTCTCGTAAATCTCGGACTCCCAACCCCACATACCTCCAAACTTCAAACTCCTAGATTCTGAACTCCCAATGACAACCCTGTCACCATTGCCACCAACCCCAACTCCAGAGCCGGAACGGGAGCAGCCAACTCCTAGAACGCAACCCAAGAAGCCTCTGCCATTTGTGGTCAGGATGGTATGGCGACCTATTTTGGCAGTGGTAGTGGCGTTACACGCTTTGTTGTTGTTTACACCCTTAGAACGGTCGAAGCCTAAACCCTCGCCTACACCTACGCCTATCGATAAGAACGTCAAAATCGATCGCATCTCGTTGATCAAAAAACCACCAGCACCTAAACCCAAACCCAAAACTACGCGCCGACCTAAGGCCAACGTTAAGCCTAAACCTCGTCCTAGAAGAGCACCTGCACCCAAACCATCTCCTACACCGCCACCCGAAACGAGTGATGTCGGCTCTCCAGGGCCAGAAAAGCCTCCAGAAGACAAACCCGATCAGGGTGGAGGCGACCCCTGTGATTGGGCAACCCTAGTTCAATCAGAGTATCTGCCTCTAGCTCAAACTGTTCCACCAGCGGAACCTGACCAGTTCCGACAACCAAGCTTGTATTACGAAGGGGGTGCTAAAAAAGCCATTGTCGCAGAAATTGTTCCAATTCCGCTGACATCGGGGAGCCTTGGTGAAGGCAACCAAGAGCAGCGTAGTATCGAGACGGTAGAGCGTGACTTGCGTAAGGCTTGTGATGCGAAGCAGGCAAACTTTCAGACTGTAAAAGAGGTTGGGACAGACATCCTCTACTATGTTCGCAAGGAGGGTCAGCCAGGAGCCTACGTTACTCTAGCAAAGTCAAAGCCAACAGCAGCCGTGATTTTTCTGGTTCTGTGGGCCAAAGACCCGACGGAGGTTTTCCGCTGAGTCCATTGCGCAATGTTATCTTACGTTCACAGCTATGTTCAACTACCAGCCGAAGTGAGTACACTGGATCCTGTTCGAGGATCCAAGCATCATTAGTCGAATATCATCGAGCTAAATATCATCGATAGTAACTGCTACTGAGAGAATCCTATGACGGCCACTGTAACTCCCCAAGATCAAACCCAGACCCCTAACGAT
Source organism: Cyanobacteriota bacterium (assembly GCA_025054735.1). Classification (NCBI taxonomy): domain Bacteria; kingdom Bacillati; phylum Cyanobacteriota; species Cyanobacteriota bacterium. The sequence continues at coordinate 1,470 of JANWZG010000431.1, forward strand.
GAGCCACCAACCAATGGCCCTAAGAAAGGGATGCCTGCTCCTATCAAAGCCTTGTTGAAACCATTACTTTATTTGTCGATTGGTCTGCACGGACTGTTGCTGCTAGCACCATTGCCTTCTAACCAGAAGTTAGAAATTCCTGACGAAAAGGATACTGCTATTAAGATCACTCAGTTGCCACCAGCCAAACCTTCACCTAAGCTGTCACAACCTGAGACCAAGAGTGATAGCAATACCTCTGGGTCAGATACAGCGGCTGCTGATACCGGTAGCAGTGCTAGCAGTGATACCGGCAGTGATACCACTGATTACTCATCTAGTGATGATGGTGGCAGCGGTAGTTTCACCTCATTGTCGTCCGTAGCAGCTACTCCGCCCAAAACCTACAGTGGTTCGTTTGCTGATTTCCCGGTCTACTCTCCATCGGAAAAAGGTTGTTATGGGCGACCCGATTGCCAAACAGTCAAGGGAACTCCAATAGATACAGTCGATAAGTATTTTGAAAAGGCCCTCAAGGAAAAAGACTTTGGCGTTGAAGTCGTTCGCTCTGAACCCACTGTAAAAATTTATAAGCTAAAGGGCGGTTTGGAGCAGCGTTACCTAAGTATCTTGGCTGATGGGGCAAACACGCTCTATGTATTGTCAGCTCGGCCTGTGAATGACTTACCTTCCCTGAAGGAATCTGCTGCATTGTTCACAGAGCAGCCAGCGGCAACGTCTACAGCATCCCCATCTCCTGGTACAGGTGGTACACAAACAGCTAGTGGACAAACGTCCATTAATATTTCGGCTAGCTCTACCTCAACTGAGCCGTTAGTAGATATTCCTGAAGAGTTGTTCACACTCTTGGACGATTTGATTCCAGCCGTGCCTGCACCTGACAAGTTGCCAGATGAATACAGTGATGCCAAGCCTGCCTACTTTGCTCAGCCTAACTTGTTTTATAAGGTACCTGTAGCAACCAGCCCAGGACAGCAACAAGCTAGCACGAGCACGTTTGCCTCTGATGCTGAGCCTCTACCCGGTTTGGAGAAAGCAGTTTACATCTTGGACATTGCACCAGAAAAGTTCTACACAGACTCACTAGAGCAGAAACTGAAGCCAATTTTTGTCTCGGTGGAAAAGGTAGGTGAGCATGGTGGCGGTGCTCTGTATGAAATGAAGCAAGCAAAGGATAAGCCGTTATATCTGAACTTGTTACCCTTGCAAAAGCATCCAACTGGTAGGGAGGGGACGATCGTGGTGCTGTGGACTCGTGATCCAAGGCCCCCCGCTACATCAGTTACGGGCAAGCCAATCCCTGTGCCTGCACCCAGCCCTTCACCCTCCCCTACATCGTCAACAAACTAGTCAACTAGTTTGCGGCTGTTTCTTGGGATTACATCTTATTAGTAAGTCAGGATGTGAGTTTGTGTTCGTCCCAAGGGAGTCTTGACTTCCACTCGATAGGTTGGGGATGAGCGAGGTACAAATAGCACCTGAAACTGGCCGTTGCGATCGGTCGATTGGGGCTTACCCTCTACGAAAACTAAGTTAACTGGGTCTACCTTGCCGATCAATCGCAGTTTACGAATGTTGTTCTCAACCACAACTTGCCAGCGATAGTCAAGGCTGGGGTCATCCCGTAAGGGCACAGGTGGTTCTGGTGGCTTGCCAGGAAACGTTAGATTTTGATAGCCTGCGGGCACAAGTTGAGAT
>JANWZG010000432.1 GCA_025054735.1 Cyanobacteriota bacterium
CGATCGCGTTTGAGCCAGTCGTCGAGGATGTCGAACCATCCCCGCTCTTGCTGTACGCGCCCGATTGCAATGGTCATAATAGCAATCTCCAGACTAAATCAAATGTTATGGATGACAAACCGTAAACCAAGATCGAGCAGCACATAGCTGTACTGTCTCGATCACTGCATAAACAAGTGTTATTTGTGAAGTAAGTTTACGTTTCTTTACTATGCCGCTAATTTTCTCAGAATTCAAGGGGATCGCTCAAGACTTACAGAGTCTTTTCAGAATCTTATCTGGCCATCGCATTGCCATCAAATTCCATAGCTGCCCAAGCTGATAACGTCCTCATTATCTCAAGCTATTACGCAATACCTTTAAATAATCCCTGGGGACGGAAGAGCAAGACTAGCACCATAATGGCTAGAGCTATGCCCTGCTTGTAGGCCGTAGGCAAGATTAGTGTGCTCACTTCTTGGCTAATACCAATGATCAAAGCACCAGCAATAGCGCCATAGGGGTTGCCAATGCCTCCCAGAATCACGGCTGCAAACATCGGCAAGATCAAAAACCAGCCCATATTGGGGCGCACTGCCTCTACCAAGCCCAACATGCCTCCACCCAAGGCTGTCAAGCTCCCGGCAATTACCCAAGTCCAAGTGATTACCTGCTCAACATTAATGCCAGTAACCCTTGCTAGGTCAATATCATCCGCAACAGCCCGCATGGCCTTGCCAATTTTGGTGTATTTCAGCAACAGGTGTAAGCCTACGATCGCCACCACAGCCAACACGGTCACCACTAGTTTGTAGTAGGCCACGTTAATACCTGCGATGGTTACGGCTGGTGTCACGGGTAGGTCGTAGTTGCGATTGCTGCCACCCCAAATCAAGATAATGCCATTGCGCAGGAACAACGCTAGCCCAATGGAGATGATGATCAGCGTAGTTGAGGATGCTCGACGATCGCGCATCGGTGACCATAATAGTGCCTCACTTACCAACACCACCACCACGGTGCCTAGAATGCCAACCACCATTGCCACCCAGATGTTGCTGATTACTGGAAGGCCACTGGTATTGCAAGCAAATGTCAGGTAAGCACCCAGCGTCATCAAGTCACCATGGGCAAAGTTAGATAGTCGCAAAATCCCATAGGTCAGTGTCAAGCCCACAGCCGCTAGGGCAATAATGGCACCCACTGACACACCATTAACCACCAGTTGAATCAAGTCATTCATGGGCCACGTTGCTCATATCGTTTATCTGAGCATACAGGATCATAGAGCCAGCTAAATTGGTCAAGCCAGTGTTGTCAGGCAACTCTGTGTTCTATTTCGGTAACGGTGTAAACACGTCTAGTCAGAACTCAGCCAGAACTAGATGGAAATGCGGCTTTATAAATCCCGATAAAAAAAGTCGGGTATGTTTGACGGGTGTAATCGGGCATGTTAGGATGCATCGCAACCTAAGAATCTGGATGCCGCATTGTTGCGTTGACCGTTTATCTCCAATCCATCTCAAGATCTAGAAATCTATGACCACCCTGGCAACCGAACCATACTTATCGTCCACAACTGATTTACTCTCGACTCAAACCCCTACGCTTAAGGCACTGAAGTGTAAAGAATGTGGTGCTGAGTACGAACCCAAAGCTATTCATGTCTGTGAGTTTTGCTTTGGCCCCTTGGAAGTTGCCTTCGACTACAGCAACTTGAGCAAGGTTGTCACTCGCCAGAGTATTGAAGCAGGGCCTAAGTCTATCTGGCGCTATCGTCCCTTTTTGCCCGTGATCTCAGAGCAGCCGATCGATGTTGGCACTGGCATGACTCCCCTGCTCAAGGCCAATCGCTTAGCTCGTCGTTTGGGTCTAAAGCACCTTTACATTAAAAATGATGCGGTTAACATGCCCACCCTGAGCTTTAAGGATCGGGTGGTATCAGTTGCCCTAACCCGTGCCCGTGAACTGGGCTTTACTACAGTATCCTGTGCTAGCACAGGCAACTTGGCCAACTCAACCGCTGCTATTGCCGCCCACGCAGGCTTGGACTGCTGCGTGTTTATCCCTGCTGACCTAGAAGCTGGCAAAGTTCTGGGAACGTTAATCTATGGCCCTACCGTTATGGCGGTTAAAGGTAACTATGACCAAGTTAACCGCCTCTGTTCAGAAGTGGCCAATAGCCAGGGCTGGGGCTTTGTGAATATCAATCTGCGACCCTACTACTCAGAAGGGTCGAAGACCCTTGGCTATGAGGTGATTGAGCAACTAGGTTGGCAATTACCCGATCATGTTGTTGTCCCCCTAGCGTCGGGTTCATTGTTTACCAAAATCTACAAGGGCTTCCGGGAGTTTGTACAGGTGGGCTTGGTGGAGGATAAACCAGTCCGGTGCAGTGGTGCCCAAGCCGATGGCTGCTCTCCTATTGCCCAAGCCTTTAAAGAGGGACGAGACTTTATCAGCCCTGTGAAGCCAGCGACAATTGCTAAATCCATCGCAATCGGCAACCCTGCTGACGGCATTTATGCAATCGATGTAGCTAAGAAAACGGGTGGCCATATCGAGTCAGTTTCTGACCCTGACATTATTGACGGCATCAAGTTGTTAGCTGAAACTGAAGGCATCTTTACAGAAACAGCGGGCGGCACTACGATCGCGGTACTGAAAAAACTAGTCGAAGCAGGTAAGATTGACCCCGAAGAGGTTACGGTTGCCTACATTACTGGTAATGGCCTCAAGACTCAGGAGGCGGTTCAAGGCCACATCCATGAACCACTGACGATCGAACCCAAGCTAGATAGCTTTGAACGGGCGCTAGAGCGTTCCCGTACCCTTGATCGTCTAGACTGGCAACCCGTATTGGTCTAGCCAGTTGGTCATGGGTTGTCTAACTAGTTGTCTAACTGCTGGAACAGCCCATGATGGATGGCTGTTCCAGACTCTGGTTCTGAGTCTAAGTGAATATTCATGAGTAAGGTTCTTACTCAACAATTACGAGCATTACTGAGTATTATCAATTACCACTGAGGATTACTATGGCTGTTAAAGTTCTAATTCCATCTCCGTTGCAAAAACTGACCAACAATCAACCCACCCTTGATTGCGAGGCAAGTACGATCGACGAACTATTAGCCTCCCTGGAGCAGTC
>JANWZG010000433.1 GCA_025054735.1 Cyanobacteriota bacterium
TTTGCCGCTGAAGGTCAGCCTGGATCAGCACTGGGGTTGTTCCCATGCCTACTGCTGTTTGTGCGGCTTCCTGGGAATTGCCCAAGGTGGCAGACAAGGCCCAGGTTTGCAGGCGGGGTTGCCAGTGCCGCAATTGTGATAGGCAGAGTTCCGTTTGGGTACCGCGCTTGCTGTGCAGGAGTTCGTGCCACTCATCCAAGATTACCCCTTGCAGATGCTGGAAGAGAGTCTTGGCCTCGCTGTAAGATAGCATCAGCGCTAGGGATTCTGGGGTAGTGATCAGAATCTCTGGCATGGCCTTTAGCTGGCGAGATTTTTTACTGCTGCTGGTGTCGCCTGTACGGGACTCAACTCGCAGGTTCCAGCCCATTTCGACGATCGGCCTGCGAATGGACTGTTCAATGTCCCGTGAGAGTGCCCGCAAGGGGGTAATGTATAACAGTTGTAGTCCTGGCTGAGGATGAACTAGCATCCGGGCGATCGCTGCCATTACGGCGGCGTAGGTTTTGCCTGACCCCGTGGGCACTTGGATCATACCACTATGACCCGCTAAGTATGCGTCCCAAGCAGCCTGTTGAAAGGCCAGGGGTTGCCAGCCTTGGCGGGTAAACCAGGTCAAGATAGGATCTAGGGTGCCATCGCCAGTCACAGCCTAGGGAGAGGGTAAGGTAGGCACATCAGGGCTAGGGCTGGCAGGAGAAACCTGGGGTGAGGGCAGCGGCCCTGGTGGGTTACCCTTGCTTAGCCGCACCAACAGCTCGTAGCGCACGGTGCGATCGTTGACAATGCCCGTTGTCAGGCCAATTGTTTGCACAGCCCTAGCAGCATCCTCATCGACAGGCAAAATCCTGGATAGCGGCAGGTTGGTAGTGTTCAAGGTGGTGTAGGTTTGGTCTACATTCAAGAAAAAGCGCCCACTGCTAGGGTTAGGTTGAGTTGGCACTGCCTTCTGGAATAAATCATTGGCTCCCAGGGTAGACGCTGGTTTGGGCAGGAACGTTTCTGTAATAGGAGCACCCAAGCTCAAGAAGGTGACGTTGCCCTCTAGCCAACCCCTGGTTACTAAGGTGCCTACTAGGGGAATCGACCAGTTAACGACTGGCTTTTCAGCAATCGTTGCAGACTCTACATTGAACCGATAGCGATCCTTCATCACCTGGTCAAGCTGGGTTAGGGCCTTGTCCGCTGTGGCACGATCGCTGGCTTCCACCATCACTACCAACCCCGCTGGAAACGTGGATGATGCCCCCGGCTTTGCCGGCAACAACGCTAGGGAAAATTCTCCCCGCATCCAAGCCAATATATCTTTGTCTAGCTCTAGACCAGTTGCAGTTCTGAAGCCTTCCAATAGGCGGTTGGGGTCAAGGGGCACAGCTTGGCCACTCGCTGTCTGCACATATTGCTGCCACAGTTGGTTAAGGTTAGACCCCGATGCCATCATCAGAGTTTCCGCTGGCAGACGATTGGGCATAGTTTTGGCGTTATTCTCGACAATATGTTTCTGAGCGCTGTCTGCCCGTAGCCATGATACTCCCTTCATGCGAATGCCCTCAGGTTCTAGGGCGATCGTTGCGGCTAGTCCCTGGTTTTGCTGCAAGACTTGGTTAGCTCCTTCTGAACTGCCTGCTGCTAGCGTTGCTGCTACTGGAATGTTGACATAGAGTTGCCCAAAGGGCTTGCTGTCTCGAATCTGTTCTAGAGCCTTACCATAGCCAGGGGTCTGGGCAATGGATTTACCTGACTTGTAGGCATTAATCACCGATTCCGTAGCTTTAGCATTCGTTGTTACCACCAGAAACTTATTGTCCAGCACACTAGCGGAATAATTGCTTTCCGCACCTTCCGTTTCCTGAATCTGCACTCCCTGATAAATGCGAGTCGTCCATTTGCCCTGTTTCAATGGCTTAGGATTTTTGAGGAGTTTCTCTGCTTCGGCAGGCTTGGCAATAGGCAGCACAATAATTTGGGTTTGCTCTGGAGTCGGAGACGGTGTGGCTTGGAAGTTAGAGTTGGGACTGGGAGCTGTGGCCGGGGTTTGTGCAGGGGGTAAAAAGGCGATCGTCACCTCTTTCCCTACCCAGGGCTTGATGTCTGTATCATAGTTATAACCATTGGTTTGTAACAGCGTTGCCTTTAGGTTAGATAAGCTCTGGTCAAATGCTGCTTGGGTTTTGGGGGTGCCAAACGATCGCAGCGCCTTCCACTGAGCTTCATCGGTGGAGATGGTCATCGTCAGCAACACATCTTGAGGCAACACCGTCGCCCCTACAGGCAAATCACTAGCCCCAGGGCCACGCTGCGTGTAGACCCAGTAAGCTGCAGCTCCACCACCTGCCAACAGTGCGATCGTGCCTAAAATTGGCACCAGAGAAGATTTCTTTTGCATAGCCTACCGAGTGAGACAGTTCATAATCCAGCAATCCCGTAGACAATCTAGCAGAGTCTTGGCAGCAATGACCACCACAGCACAGCAAATTTACAGCAACTCGCTAATCAACGGTATGATATTTGTCCGCCTAGATTTAGGACGTTTGTCCATCTAAACAGGGTTGAACCAGACTAATGAGTTTGTCGAACTCAAATTGCTCGATGCGTAGCTGAAGTTGATGGGCGATCGCAGCCTGATCAGAAGGCATTGACTCGACCAACACCATCAGGGTCTTGTCATCCCCAATTAGGGCAGCGTGGTGAAACGCCTCTAGCCAGTCACGGGGCATCATGGCTAGATCAGCAAACGTTAACGATTGTCTTGACAAGGCAAAATCTTGCTCAGAGGAGCTATCGCTGTAGGTATATTTCAGACCAAGCTGTTCAGCTAGCTTCTCAAACATGAGATTGACCTGGACTGGTTTACTCATGTAGTCGTCACAACCTGCGGCGAGGGCCAAGTCGCGATCGCTCTCTGAGGTTTGAGCTGTCAGGGCTACAATTTTGGTGTGTTGATGAGGAGTGAGCGCTTCTTGGGCACGAATTTGACGCACTGCCTCATAACCATTGACGCTAGGCATCCGCAAATCCATCCAAATAAAGTGGGGCCGCCACTCGTGCCAGAGGGCGATCGCCTCTAGGCCATTGCTGGCTTCTAGCACCTCTAGGTCTAGGGGAGCTCACAGCCTTGCTAATAC
>JANWZG010000434.1 GCA_025054735.1 Cyanobacteriota bacterium
CATACATAAGCTACAATATCTAGCCCTAGAGATTTATTTCAAGGTTGTTCTAACCATGCCCAAGGTTCTTATTTCTGACCCTATTGACCAGGCTGGTATTGATGTCTTGTCCCAGGTGGCACAGGTCGATATCAAAACTAAGCTCTCTGAAGATGAGTTGGTAAAACTCATTCCTGATTATGATGCCCTGATGATTCGATCAGGTACTAAAGTCACCGCCAAAGTGATTGAAGCAGGTAAACTGCTCAAAATTATTGGACGGGCTGGTGTAGGGGTTGACAATGTAGATGTCCCGGCGGCAACTCGGCGCGGCATTTTAGTTGTGAATTCACCTGAGGGTAATACGATCGCAGCGGCTGAACATGCCATAGCAATGATGCTCGCGCTCTCGCGCTACATTCCAGAAGCTAACCAGTCTGTAAAAGCAGGGGAATGGAAACGAACGGCATTTGTGGGCGTGGAGGTTTACAAGAAGACCTTAGGGATTGTAGGGCTGGGAAAAATCGGTGCCCATGTGGCGACGGTGGCTAGAGCTATGGGAATGCGGCTGCTAGCCTATGATCCCTACGTCTCTACCGAGCGAGCAGAGCAGCTCGGTTGCCGATTAGTGGATTTAGACTTGTTACTACGAGAGTCAGACTACGTTACCCTTCATATTCCCAAAACGCCTGAAACTCAACACTTAATTAATGCTGATGCGATCGCCACCATGAAGCCAACTGCACGCATTATCAACTGTGCCCGTGGTGGCATTATTGATGAAGCTGCCTTGGCCGAAGCTCTGAAGGCAGGCAAAATTGCTGGGGCGGCGTTGGATGTCTATGAGATCGAGCCACTAGAAGCTGAGTCGCCATTGCGATCGCTGACCAAGGAAATCGTGCTGACACCTCATCTAGGTGCATCCACTGAAGAGGCTCAGATCAATGTGGCTATTGATGTGGCTGAGCAAATCCGAGATGTTTTGCTAGGTTTGCCTGCTCGGTCTGCGGTGAATATCCCCGGTCTCAGCCCAGAAGTGATGCAGCGGCTCCGTCCTTACCTGCAACTAGCAGAAACGCTAGGAAATATGCTGGGTCAATTAGCGGGTGGACGAGTGGACTACCTAAATATTCGCTTGCAGGGAGAATTGGCGAGTAACGATAGCCAGCCTGTGGTTGTTGCAGCTCTCAAAGGGTTACTCTCTCAAGCACTGCAAGAGCGGGTCAATTATGTAAACGCCAGTCTAGAAGCAAAAGAGCGTGGTATTCGGGTGATTGAAACGCGGGATGCTTCTATTCGAGATTATACTGGCTCTATTCACCTGGCAACTAAAGGATCCCAAGGCGAGCATTCGGTGACCGGTGCGCTGCTAGGAGACGACGAAATTCGGATTACAAGTTTGGACGATTTTCCCATCAACATTCCCCCTAGCCGGTATATGCTGTTTACGATGCATCGCGACATGCCAGGGATTATCGGTACAATCGGCTCCTTACTAGGAAGCTTTAATGTCAACATTGCCAGTATGCAGGTAGGCCGCAAAATTGTACGCGGTGATGCTGTGATGGTACTCAGCCTGGATGATCCCCTTCCGGATGGTATTCTGGCTGAAATTTCTAAAGTACCAGGCATTCGTGATGCCTACACTGTGACCCTACCAGAGCGATAATTGGTTGAAACGAGAAGGTAGCGAGCCTCGATCAAAAACCAATAGCTGCTGAGGGGTCTGCCGTCCTAGTTTCTGCTGACAACTTTGAGCTAAGGGGCAGGAGCACAGAACTTCCAATAAGGAGGTCATCTGTTGGTGCCTTATGCAGGTTAATCAGGTAGTCTTAAACCAGAAATGGTTACAAGCAGACGGTCTAAGTATGTCCCTAGGTGAGGGATGCTATCCCTTTGACCATCGATAAGTCTTGAACAACCGATTTCTGCTAGCTGATTACAAAACGCAACTTCTTTATAAATCTCTATGTCGAGTAGCTGGTGGGAAATATTGGTGCTCTGTGACCCCAGTTTGGATGAAACGGTCTTTTGGCGACTGGAGACGTTTGGTTTTCGAGGAACTGCCAGTGAGGTCAAGGGAAATCTTTACCTTGTGAGGGCATATATGCCTGAAGAACAACTGCAACTACTCGACTTGGCAGCGATCGCATTGCGCCTACGGCAAGATGCACTCTGTTTAGAACTACCGCTTCCCCAAGTGCAGTGGTCATTGGTGGATGATGAAGATTGGTCAAACAGTTGGAAGCAGTACTGGCATCCACAGTTGATTGGTGATCGGTTCCTGATCAACCCAGCGTGGTTGCCATCCCCAATAGACAGCGATCGCCTAGTGCTGCAACTAGATCCAGGAGCTGCTTTTGGTACAGGCACGCACCCTACTACTCAATTGTGCCTAGAAGCTCTAGAAATGCGCCTAGGGTTACGGTTGCCACCGGGACTCTTGCCCGAAGCAGATGAGTCTCAGGAGCCAGTTCTCATTGCAGATGTGGGTTGTGGCTCTGGCATTTTGTCCATTGGGGCAATTCTGCTCGGTGCAGATCAAGTCTATGCAGTCGATACTGATCCAATGGCTGTGCGAGCAACCCAAGATAACTGTGCACTCAACCGCATCCCTGCTCAGCATATCCTTGTGCAGCAAGGTAGTATAGACCGCGTTATAGCCATGACCAACGGTGCACCAGTAGATGGCATTTTGTGCAATATCTTGGCTGAAGTTATTATTGACCTGATTCCTCAGTTTGCAACTATTGCTAAGCCAACAACGTGGGGAATTATCAGTGGTGTTTTGTTAGACCAGGCAAAACATGTTGCATCTACCTTAGAACAGCATGGCTGGGTTGTAGCAACACTCTGGCGACGACAAGACTGGTGCTGTCTAAACATCCGGCGATCGTAATCTTCACCCTAGCCTCAGTGGTTATGAGTCGTGAGCACGAATTTCCGCTACCTAGCCTGAACCGACTCTACAAATCATCAGGGTTGATGCCTTGGGAGCGAAGATACGCCGCCAATCGTTCCGCCCGCTGGTATTGCTGAAGGGCATCCTCTTCTGGGGTGGGCACTAGCTCTCCCGTGGGCTGGAAGTACCGGAGCTTGTGGTCATGGATCCCTAAGTACAGCCCTAG
>JANWZG010000435.1 GCA_025054735.1 Cyanobacteriota bacterium
AGGTTGCCAGAGTCAGGATGACATAAAGCAGGGTACGACTGAATTTTTCAAACTTGCGGGTTAGGGGTGTGCTCAGACTAACTCGACTGTCCATTGACTGAGAAATCTTGCCCACCTCTGTAGCATTAGCTGTAGCCACAACAATGCCTCGTCCCTGACCAAAGGTGACAAAACTACCCGCGTAGGCCATGTTGCGTCGTTCGGCAAGGGGTGTGTCAACCGGAAGCACTTGGGTTGATTTATCGACAGGAACCGATTCTCCTGTCAGGGCTGACTCATCCACCTGGAGGTTGCGAACCTGCAACAATCGTAAGTCTGCCGGAACCTTATCCCCAGAGGCCAACAAAACCAAGTCCCCTGGCACTAACTCCCGTGAGGGAATTCGCAGGGGTTGTCCCTCACGCAAGACAGTAGTTTCGGTAGTGACGGCTTTGGCTAGGGAAGCGATCGCTCCTTCTGCCTTAGCTTCTTGCACATAGCCAATGATTGCGTTGATGAGGGTAACTCCCCAAATTACGGCTGCATTAGTCCAGGAACCCAGAAATGCCTTGACTGCTCCGGCTAAAAGCAAGATGTAGAGAAGCGGCTGATGGAATTGCAGCAAGAACTTGAGCCATGCAGGTTTTCCAGGCTTTAGCTGTAATTCATTCCAGCCATACTGTTCATAGCGACGCGCTATGTCCTCAGGGGTTAAGCCGCTATCTATGCTGGTGCCAAACTTTTCTTGGATTTCTGAGTCAGACAGTGCATGATAAGCCTGTAAAGGATCTTGAATGGACATCGCACCCTCCGGGGTTGAGTATACCCTCTACTACTAGCGCAAGGCTCAGCTAGTCAACAACTGCTGCCACTTGGCAGTTCTTTGGATCCCTATAAGGCGGCTGTTAGGAGGACTAAAGTCCTCACTACGAACGTTCTGATTGGTTCTAGGACTAAAGTCCTTACTACGAACGTTTTAATTGGTTCTAGGACTAAAGTCCTTACTACGATTGTTCTAGGACTGAAGTCCTTACTACGAACGTTCTAATTGGCACTACTGAGCTAGGTTAGGATGGAGAAGTGCAGTTAACCCTCTGAGGTTACTGGGCACGTTAAAACCCAGGATGATGGAGCTTATGGTTGTAGAGCGGTGGATGGATGATATGTTAGTCGGCTAGCTAGTGCTGTTGCTGAACAACGGCAAGCAATCGCGAGCAAACCCGGAATATTGCTGAGCTGCGGGAAGGGCAGGCTGTGCTGATGCAGATGAGAAGACCGCGATCGGGCCATGCAGTTCCGAGCCGAAGTGCGGTCAGCCCTCTCTTGCTTTGATGCTCTCTGTGCGTCGTTAGTGTCTAGCCAAGAGCGTCAAGCGCGCATTTTCGATTACCTCATGCGCCGGGATGGTAAGCGGCCATAGTAGCGTTTGCTAATACACTTGGCTATTTGCTGGGATATCCCCAAGGGATACCCCAGATGATGGCAGACAACTAGCTGTGTTATTAGTGAGCGCTGTTGCGGTTAGATGCTGCCACTAAGGTTGCAGATTTACCGTTGAGGGCATGTCCATTGTGCTCGTGGTGCCCATTGCTGGAGGTTGGGCGAGGCTGAATTACACCATAACCGCCATGATTGCGCTCGTAAATGACGTTGATTTCACCGGTGTCTGCATTACGGAACACATAAAAGTCGTGATCCACCAGTTCTAACTGCTCTAGAGCAGCCTGTACTGTCATGGGTGGCATGGCGAAGTATTTGGTACGGACGACTTCTGGGGGAAGTTGTGGGGTACGATCGCCGATCAGGTCACCTTCAATGCCATGATGGCGTGCCATAGTGCCAATCTTGGGCGCTTGGGTTTTGCTTGCCCGCTTCTCTTTGAACTTCCGCAACTGGCGAGCAATTTTATTTGCAACTAAGTCAATGCTGGCATAGAGGTTTTCGCTACTCTCCTCTGCACGAATGACACTGCCATTGGCGTAGATGGTTACTTCTACGGTTTGGCTCGGTGTAATCCGAGGGTTGCGTTCAACGGATAGGCGCACATCAACCTCCATGGCTAGATGTTGAAAGTGGCTAACCGCTTTGTGAATTTTTTGCTGGACATACTCATGAATGGCATCCGTGATCTCGATGTTCTTACCCTGGATCACAAGCTTCATAGAGAGTCTCCTCCACTAAAAAATAGGATAGTGATTAGCATTGAGCAATCACTCACGACTAGTAGGCTACAAAACAACGATCGCCGCGACGACCCCAAACCTTGCGGTTGTCGGATTACTTGGTTGAACTCCTACACCAAAAATTAGCGGAGATCGTTCACCAAAAGCCGTTTCTGGCGAGGGAATGACCAGCCAGTTCGACTGCTAAATTGCTATACCTCTACCCTACCATCCTGTATTCTGGAGAACAGTTTCCCTTAAGAATGTGTTGCAACGGTTGACAATTCTTGATGGTTTAACAGGGTGAACTTAACCATGTTCTGTACAGGAGGGACTTGATTTTTCTGGTGACTTCAAGTAGTGGCAATCAACTGCGGGTATATAGATTAGGGGTAGTGCCCTATCAGCAGGCATGGCAGTGGCAGCGATCGCTAGTGCACGCTCGGCGCATGGATCCCAACCTAGACGATGTACTGTTATTACTGGAGCATCCCCCTGTTTACACCCTAGGGCAGGGAGCTAGTCTAGAGTTTTTGAAAGTTGACCCCACTACAGTGGAGATGCATCGGGTTGAGCGGGGGGGCGAGGTGACCTATCACTGTCCAGGACAACTGGTCGCCTATCCCATCCTAAACTTGAAGCGCTATCAGCCAGATTTGCACTGGTATCTGCGCCAACTGGAGGAGGTGGCCATCCGAGTGCTGGCAACCTATGGCTTGCGGGGCGATCGACTACCTGGATTCACAGGCGTATGGTTAGATGGGCGCAAGGTGGCAGCGATCGGCATCAAAGCTTCTCGCTGGATCACGATGCACGGCTTTGCCCTGAACGTTTGCCCTGACCTGAGTGGCTTTCAGCGCATTGTGCCCTGTGGTATTGCCGATAAGCCCGTCGGTAGTCTAGCGGAGGTGATGCCGACCATCGACCCAGAGGAGGTGGGCGATCGGGTCATTGCTGCCATGGCT
>JANWZG010000436.1 GCA_025054735.1 Cyanobacteriota bacterium
CGTCAATACGAATCCCAAGCTTAGCAGCCAGTTCAATCTCCTGGGCAGATCGCAATCGATAGTAGGGATCCTTCAACAAACGCTCCTGTAACGACTGCCGCTCTAAAGCTATGTTTAGGGTTTTCGCAATCGTTGTTAACCACCTATCCCATGCCATGTTAACCAGCCCATTTGACTCACCTACCCAATGTGATTGCCTACCCGATGTGATCTAGCAGTTGCCGACGTTTTTGCTCAAACTCGTAGTCTGAAATCAGCCCTTCCTGCCGTAATTGGTCAAGTTGTCGCAGGGCATCAGCGACTGCTCCTACTTTAGCAGGGTCAATTACCCCAGAAGTTGCCTGTGGTGGCTCCTCCTGACATTGAGTTGCATTGAAATTCCGATCGAATTCGGGGCCGTCTTGAGACAGGTACCAGACACCCTCGATCGCGGCAGCAATGCGGGCAATGGGTGTGCTAAATGACAGTAACACGTATAAGATGCCCCATCCTGGTTGCCCCAAATAAAACTTGTGTAGCCCTGAAATCGGCAAGACAACCCCAGCAAAGGCCAGCAGAGCAGCTATTTTTCGATCCTTGGGTCTAGTCAACATACCTGTGAGCGTCTACAAACGTGCTTAGTGATACGTCCTAATCTGGTGAATGATAACGAGTGGCAAGCGACTAATATCCCAATCTTACTGGATGGATGCAGAACTGGGTGGTTTAGGACGCTGGCGATCAAGATAGGGAGTGGGATCCTCAGCAATCCATCCCAGCCTAGAGTTGTAGCGTATTTCAAAGTGAAGATGGGACTCAATCGAACTTGGACTACCCGTCGCGCCTACGGTTCCGAGTTGGTCGCCGACTTGCACCTGTTGCCCCACCTGCACTGTGATTGTCGCTAGCTGAGCATAGCGGGTTTGAAGGCCACGATCGTGATTAACCACCACTAACTTGCCATAGGTGCCCTGCTGATCAGCAAACGCAACTGTGCCCGCTGCCACTGACAACACAGCCATATTCGGGGGCGCTAATAAATCCACACCACTGTGAAAGGCAACTTGTCCCAACGCGGGGTGTAATCGCCAACCATAACCGAGCACGATCGTTGCTGGCACAGGTAACGGATAGCCCTGAATCACAGTTTGGGCGGCAGTAGCTGGCAATCGAGGTGTCCCTTGGGGTGACCAGTTGACACCAGGTATAAACACCGTGGTTGGCTTTACTTGACAGCCATTGACTTCAAACAAGACATCGGCTCTAACGCCATAGATTGCGGCTAAATCTTTCCAGGTTTGGTTAGGCTGTGCTTGCACACGAATGCCGTTATAGGGCGGGATCAAAATTTCTGTGCCTGCAAGGCGAGTTCCGATCGGAACTGCTCCCTCCTGAACTTTCTGCAACACTGGATTCAGGCCAATCACTGTTGCAGGAATCAGGTTGTATCGTTGAGCAATTGCTGCCAATGTTTCCCCCGGACGCAACCGATGACGCACCAACTGCTCAAGCGCCGGTGGTGGACAAACACTACTAGTGACATCAGTAACTGTCCTTGGTGGTACTTGAGCGGATAACCTCGGCAGTCCACAATAGACCGCCATCAAGCATATGCTCAAGCTGGGCACCACTGCGATCGCTGGCGTTACCCGTTGGGCATCAAACCAATTCATATCGATATGTTTAGAAATGATGAGCTGCTTGTTGAGCAACTCTTAGTCCAGCGTCCATTGTAGCGACTACATCAACATGAATCTTTACAAAAGAAATTGTAGAGTTCACTACCAGTTCTCAGACTGGTTTCAGTAGATTAGGAAGAGATGCTGTTGAGTGCTATCAGGTCACCCGGAACTGCCGTCAATACCTGAGTAAAAGCATTTAAATCTATGCTGGCAATAATGCAGATGTGGCTAAGGGAATGTTTACCCATTCCTAGCTAATGCATTACGTCCCTCTGGATGACTGATCGTCCAGTCATGTTGCCATAGCTAAGCATCTCACATTGACCCTCACAACCATGTCATTGATCCCATGAAAATTTCTCCTCAGCAAGCAGCCCTCTACTTTGGACTTCTCACCATCGGTGGTGTCGGTGGGTTGTTCCTCAGTCGCTATGTAGAAATTCGCATCCCTAATCGTCAAGGGCTTCCCGTAGTCCTGTTACCCTCGTCTCAGGTTCAGTCTTCTCCCAATGCCCCAAATTTACCTGCTCAAACTGCGTCTCCCCTAGCTCGTACCCAGGATCCCAACTTCATTACCAAAGCTATCGAACGGGTTGGGCCAGCCGTTGTGCGTATTGATGCCTCCCGCCGAGTCCGCAATCAGCTATCGGATGCTATGAAGAACCCGTTGTTTAGGCACTTTTTTGGGGATGGTGAACCAGTGCCAGAGGAACGAGTTGAGCGCGGTACTGGGTCAGGCTTTATCTTGAGTGCTGATGGGCGGGTAATTACTAATGCTCACGTGGTAGATGGTGCTGATCGAGTCAAGGTGACGCTTAAGGATGGCCGGGAACTGGAAGGTAAGGTTGTCGGCATTGACCCGGTGACTGATATTGCTGCTGTGAAGTTGCATGAGAACAATTTGCCCACCGTCGTGTTAGGGCAATCACACACCATCACTCCAGGACAATGGGCGATCGCCATCGGTAATCCCCTAGGGCTAGATAATACTGTCACGGCTGGAATCATTAGTGCCACTGGGCGGTCTAGTTCTCAGGTAGGGGTGCCTAATAAGCGAGTACGCTTCATCCAAACCGACGCGGCTATCAATCCAGGTAACTCTGGTGGGCCACTATTGAACGATCGCGGTGAAGTGATTGGCATCAATACTGCCATTCGAGCTGATGCTCAGGGGCTAGGGTTTGCAATCCCGATTGAAACTGCTATGCGTGTGGTGAACCAACTATTTGCCGATGGCAAAGCTAGCCATCCCTTTCTTGGGATCCAGATGGTAGACCTCACACCAGAGCTAAAGCGCGAGTATAACCAAAGTCCCCGAGCTGACTTTGAAGTGAGTCGCGATCGAGGTGTGCTGATAGTGAAAGTTTTTGAAGATTCACCTGCTAGCCAAGCTGGGCTGAAAGCTGGTGATATGATTCAAGCCATTAACGGAAAACCCATAG
>JANWZG010000437.1 GCA_025054735.1 Cyanobacteriota bacterium
CTTGGCTAGAGACTCAGCCCAAGGATACCTATGACTAATCCTGCTTCACCGCTGGCTGCTGATGACATTGCTACCCAGAATCAACAGGCGATTGATCTGTTGGTGCGGATGATTACCCGCTCCTTGGGTGAATTTTCACCCGTATTAGTGGTCTGTAACTACGCTGATCTCCGCAAGCAAATGGTCGATCGTCTACGCCAGCAGTGTCCTGTAGAGATTCAGGGCATTTCTCTGCCCAAGAAGGCCGATCGGCTATTACCTGCGATCGAAGCGCGAGTGCAGCGACAACTACCCCCTGCCCTGATGGTGTTCGGCATGGAAAAAGTAGCAAATCTGGAACAGGTGCTTCATCGTGCTAACCGCATCCGGGAGGAATTTCGCAATCATTTTCCCCTGCCGCTGATCTTTTGGGTGGATGATCCTACGTTGGCAATGGTGACCCGCCATGCTCCCGATTTTTATAGCTGGATGCCAGTCGCCGTTCGCTTTGATCTGCCTACCGATGCCTTGGTCGATTTACTGCAACAGCGGATAACTACGGAATTTAACAAGTTTCTGGCTCCGGCAACACTGATTGAGAACTTGCGGTTTGATGCCGATCGCCACCACCAGCCCTATGCTGAACTAGAGGCAGCAGTCCGCGACCTAGAGAAACGAGGCTATCAGCTTACACCAGAACTGATAGCTGGGGTACAGTTTGTCCAAGGGCGAGAAGCTTTAGCTCACAATAATTTGGGGTCAGCCCGTGATTTGTTCGATCGTAGCCTTGCCTTCTACGGCGGCTTCTATACATTGACAGAGGCCGAAGAGCATACCCCTGACCCTGCAACCCTCCCAGCGCCCGATCTTGCCTATCAAGCCTGTATTCACTTCCACTTAGGGTTGACATGGCGGGTGCGGGCAACGGCAAATCGAGCGGAATATCTCCCCTACTGTGCCAAGGCGCGAGATCACTTCCAGCAGTGTTTGGACTATTTTCGGCAGTTGGGCAGGCTAGACTTGGTGGCGCAATACCTAACGCCCTTGGGGGAAGTGTTGCACCGGCTGGAGGAATGGGATGCGTTAGAGCAACTAGCCAACGAGGGATTACGGTTGCATCGACAATTTGATGACCCGGTGCGGTTGGCCAATGACTATGGCCTGTTGGCGATCGTCGCTGGTGCCCGTGACCGGTGGCAAGATGCCCAACGTCTAGCCATTGCTGCCCTAGATACCCTCCACAAGGCTGAACAGGAGGGAATTTCTGACGTAGATTTGATTTGGGCAAAGACCTATCACCTCAACTGGTATCGCTTTACCCTTGCCCAGGCCATGCACCACTTGGGCAATATAGATGGGGCGATCGCTACCCTAGAGCAAGCACGGCAAGAATCTGACACTAAGTATGACCCAGCCCTTGCCATCCGTCTGCGAGAAGACTTGCGTAACCTCTACTATCGCCGAGGCCAGTATGCGATCGCCTTTGACCTCAAACAAGAACAGCGTTCCCTAGAGCAACAGTATGGATTCCGGGCATTTTTGGGGGCAGGAATGCTCAAACCCCAGCGCCAGCCTGTGAATCCTCTTCAGGCAGAGGATGATGACCGCCCAGCGATCGCCCGTGAAATTGCCACCTCTGGCAGAACCCAGGATGTCAATGCTCTGATTCGTCGTCTGCGTGACCCCCAAGTTAAGCTAGTAGTCATTCACGGCCCCTCTGGTGTGGGCAAAAGCTCTATCCTCAGTGCTGCCCTCATCCCTGCCCTGCACCATACTCGCCTAGAAGAACGAAATGTTTTGCCAATCTTGCTGCGCCGCTATGGTCGATGGCAACCAGACTTGACAGCGCAAATTCTAGCTAGCACCAAGGCTGGTAACAACTCCTCATCGCCTCTGTCCTCTGATCCCCTTCCCCTGATTCAATCCCTAGCCAGTAGTGACTATTACCTGATCCTTATCTTTGATCAGTTTGAGGAATTTTTTTTCAATCCTGACCACAGCCAGCCAGAGCAGCGCCTTCCGTTCTATCACTTTTTGCGAGACTGTCTCAACACCCCCTTCGTCAAGGTAGTGCTAGCTATCCGTGAAGACTATATCCACTACCTGCTGGAGTTCGATCGCCTCACTGCCCTAGAGATGATCAACGACGACATCCTCAGCAAAGACATTCGCTATTACCTTGGTGACTTCACCCCTGACCAAGCCCGTCAAGAGATTCGCAGTGCCACCCACACCACCCCCTACCAACCAGAACCCGCCCTTATCGAACAACTGGTTACCGACTTAGCCGGGCAACTGCGCGCTGTTCGTCCCATTGAGCTGCAAATCATCGGGGCAGAACTGCAAGACAGTAACATTACCACCCTAGCAGAGTACCAGCGACTCGGTGACCACCCTAAAGAAACCCTCGTCACCCGATCGTTGCGGCGGGTAATCGAAGACTGTGGCCACAGCAGCGAACAACAAGACCTTGCCCAACTAGTGCTGTACCTGCTCACCGACGACAAGGATCATCGCCTGCAAAAAACCGCCAGTGAACTGGCCCAAGAACTGCAACAAGACTTCGGCATCCAACTCTCTCCCCTCACCTCTGATGCCAAAGCCCTCCATCACATAGAGGAAAGCCCTTATCCCTTACCTCTTTACCCTTCCTCCCTGACCTTTACCCTTGCTGTGTTACAAGGCTCTGGCATTGTGCTGCAAATTCCCGCTGAGCCAGAACCCCGCTACCAAATCGTCCACGACTACCTAGTTAGCCACATCCGCCAGCAATACCGCAACCGCCTAGAGGCCAAATATGCCGCCTTGGAGGCCAAATATGAGCAGACCCTTGCCGACAAATTAGCTATGGAGGAGCAGCTCAACCAAACCCTAAAGGACAAACTGCGCCAGACCCGCCGCACTGTCGTTGCCCTCTCTATCCTGGGGGGATTATTTGCCCTTGCTGCCCTTACTGCCCTTGCTGCCATTGGCTTTGGCATCCAAGCGAGGCAAAACGAAGCCACTACCCTCGCGGCCTCGTTGCTGACCTATGAGATGAGCGAGTTTAGGTTAGCACTAGTCCACACCCATTGAGTTGAGATAGCCTGCCCTCATCCCCCATCCCCTTCT
>JANWZG010000438.1 GCA_025054735.1 Cyanobacteriota bacterium
CATAGTCACCACAGATAGCAATTTTGTGGCGGAGCACGATCGCCTGTTGCAGTAACTCCAAGCTAGTCGCCAGATCAGAAAACGCTTCCAGCGGTGACGGCAATGCGTCTGAATCTGGATCCAAAAATGCTTGCATCTGTTCAGAGGTCTGTAACCCTCGATTGAGCAGCACCTGAGTAATTAAGGGTGAAAGTTGGGTGATGTGGGCAAGCTCAGCAGCTCGCTCTGGTTGAGCGGGTGCAATTTGCCAGCGTTGATTCGGCAACATGACATACAATGCATCAATTACTGTATAACCTAGCAGGTGTTAGGAAAAATGAGGAGTACCTATGAACGCTAGGTGCCAGTGTTCAACCGCAGGCATTTAGCCGTAGGTAATCTCTACCTGTAAGCCATGACTAGCTACTGATCCCCAATGCCCACTGTTATTGACTTGCTGATTCTGATTGTCTATGTCACCTGCGTGGTCTATGTCATCGACCAAGCAATCAAATCCTTAGACAAGCAGTTTATGGTGGTCACCGATCAGGCGTTGATTACCCAACAGTTGCAGCAATACAACTTTCAAGACATTGTGACCCTGAAATTTGGGTTTAAGCGCCGCTATAACTACGACGGCCTGAAGGATATTGCCATCACTATTCAAAACAAGTCCGATCGCCATATGGTTTATGTAGACTGGGATCGCAGCGCCCTTGCTGATCCGAGTGGGCGATCGCGGCGGGTCATTCGCATTTCTACCGATCTCAGCCCGGATCTGTGGCGGGTACAGCCATTCAGTGCTGTAGATTCGGGCAAATCCCTGCAAGAAACTATCACTGCTGAAGATATCCTAAAGCGCAAAGCTGACGGCAGCGGCTACGAAATCAGTAAGGTGCTGATCAATCCTGCCAAACTAGATGTGGGGAGTAAGGTAACCTTCTCGTTGCGATTAGCCCTACGAGCGATTGAATACACACCTACGGCTACGGAATACCGGGCATTCGTCCTTTGTCCCTTCACATTGATTAAGCTGCCTTGGACGGCCTTCTTCCCCTGGAACAAATAACTACAGGAGACGTTAACATCCAAAACATTCTGGAATTGCGCGATTTATGAGAAACTAGCGTACTTTTGTCAAATGTTTTTAATATTAGTTAACATATTGGATGAGGCAAGATATAGAGCCTTTTCTGCCAGTTAGCCTAGGGGCAAGCCTGAAAAACTGTAATCCATGAAACATTACATTTTGTGTCATTAGTGTTTCTTGGATAGCAATTATTCGGTGTGGCTTCGCTAGCCCTTGAATAAAGGATGCTACGAGCCTGCGCGGTGTTGAATAGTTTGACGGCAAGAACCGGGCAATCTATTAGCACCAATGCCTGAATGTACGTGGTCGTCGTTTATGGAGAACAACTATGGATCCATCATCATTTGACCTCACCCTAGAGCAGCAATTTCGGATGCGCCTAATGGAGGAATCTGCCCATGGCATGAGTCGCGAACAAGCGGCAGAGTTGCTGCTAGAGGTGTCACGATTGCTGATGATAAAAGATAACGTGATTCGAGATTTGGTGAAGAAAATTGCTCCCCGTAACATCCTGTTGTAGGGAATACGCAGGTGTTACTAGGAGCACTGCTGGCGATAATCATTACCCTAAGGAGAGTACCCTATGGATTTTAGTTCACTAGACTTAACGCTGGAACAACAGTTTGAATTGCGCAAGGTTCAGGACTCTATCAAAGAGGCCGATCGTGAGCAAGTTGTAGAATTATTGCTGTCTGCTTCACAGTTACTTATGCTAAAAGACAACGTGATTAAAGACCTGATTCGGCAAGTAACAGGCTAGTTTATGCACTAGCAACTATTGGGGGACGGCGCTCTCCATCTCTTGCTTGGTTCTTTACGGAAAGGAGGCAGGGGATGCTGGGAACGTCACTTCCGCAAGATCTAGTTGAGGATTCACCTATTGCAATTGCTCCTCCACAATGGCTGACTCGACACACTACAGCCAGTTTGCACCCCACCCTGACCAGACTTTTATTCATTGGCAACAACTAACCTGATAATGGTGCCAAGATCATTCTTGCTGACATTGCCGCAAGCACTGAGTAGATTTCCTTGAGTGGACAAGCCAGACAATTAGCCCTAGCGACGCTGCGCTCGATTACCCGCGGGGCCTTTGCTGATGCTGCTCTCGACCAGACCCTACAACGTGCCAACCTGTCAGTGGCCGATCGTTCCCTTGTTACTGAGTTAGTGTATGGCATCGTTCGTCGGCAGCGCACCCTAGATGCCCTGATAGATCAACTGGCAACTAAGCCTGCCCACCAGCAACCCCTAGATTTGCGGTTAATCTTGCATCTAGGACTGTATCAATTGCGGTATCTCAGCCATGTGCCACCCTCAGCAGCAGTCGATACTAGCGTTGAGCTAGCCCGGCAACAGGGGTTAACTGGCCTTACAGGTGTCGTTAACGGCATTCTGCGTGCCTATCTGCGCCAGTGTGCAACCACGGATCCACTACGCTTACCAGATACAGTTGTGGCTCGGTTAGGCATTCTCCATAGTTATCCAGACTGGATTGTGCAAACGTGGCTAGAGCAGTTCGGGCCAGTGGAAACAGAATTGCTGTGTCAATGGTTTAACCAACCACCAACGATCGATCTGCGCGTGAACCTGCTGCGAACCACTGTAGAGGAGGTAATAGCAGCTATGCAGGCGATCGGGATCACCGCCCAACCCTTGCCTTCCTTGCCCCAAGGATTGCGACTAACCGCCCCTGTAGGATCGGTGCAACACCTACCAGGATTTGCTGAGGGCTGGTGGATGGTGCAAGATAGCAGCGCCCAACTGGTGAGCCAGATTGTCAATCCCCAACCGGGTGAGGTTGTGATCGATGCCTGTGCTGCGCCTGGAGGCAAAACAACCCATCTAGCTGAGTTAATGGCTGATCAGGGAACTGTCTGGGCCTGCGATCGCAGTCCCCAGCGGTTGAAAAAAGTGCAGCAGAATGCTGATCGCTTACAGTTGCGATCAATCCGCACCTGTGTTGGGGATAGTCGAGCGTTGCCGCAGTTTGTGGGTATGGGCGATCGGGT
>JANWZG010000439.1 GCA_025054735.1 Cyanobacteriota bacterium
GCTAGTCTCTGTCAACTAGGTTCTCTCCAGGCGGCTAGTTTAGGGGCGATTACTCAGCGGGGTTATCTGGCTGTTGCAGTGAAAGACAACCGTCCACCCTTAGGCTTTCGTGACCCTAGAGGTAACCTAATTGGCTTTGAAATCGACTTGGCACGTCGCTTAGCGGCTGAGTTGATAGGGAATGCAGAAGCTGTTCGCCTTGTGCCTGTGACTAATAAAGAGCGTTTGCGGGTCGTGACTCATGGTGAGGTTGACATGGCAATTGCAGCAGTGACTGCTACGGCTAACCGTGCTCGCCTAGTTAGTTTTAGCACTCCCTATTACCTAGATGGTGTGGCTATATTGACAGCTAAGGCTGACATTCAACGCCTAGCTGACTTGAACAAGCGCACAATCGCTGTGCTGCAAAATTCCACCACGATCGCAGTAATTCAGCATACTCTGCCAACTGCCAATTTAATGATGGCTGCTTCGTACCGAGCGGGTGAGACCCTACTGCAAAGTGATCAGGCCGATGCCTTTGCAGGAGATGCCAGCATATTAGCTGGTTGGATCCAGGAATATCCTCGTTACCGTCTGTTGCCTACTCTACTCACCGTTGAGCCTCTTTGCATTGCTATGCCCAAGGGTGTACAGCACGACTCGCTGCATCGTCGGGTTAACCAAGCCCTAACTCGGTGGCAAGATGATGGCTGGTTGCGACAACAAGCCACAAGCTGGGGTTTGCCCTGATACTAGAAAACTATTGGAAAGCCTTACTAGGAGGCCACTTTGGCTTTTAGGTGTTGAATGAGTTGGTCAGCCGCTACCACACCTTCAATACGATCAATTGGCTTGCCCTGCTTAAACAGTACTAGCGTCGGCAATGCATAAACCTGATAGCGCGTAGCCAACTCAGGATAGGTATCTGTATTAATTTTCACAACTTGAAGACTATCCTTCATCTGGGCATTAACTTCCTCTAGAATCTTAGCCATGAGTTGACAAGGCCCACACCAAGGTGCATAAAAGTCTACTAACAGGGGTAGCTCTGAGCCGGCCAACATCTCTTCAAAGCTGTTAAATTGCTTTTTAATTGCCATATTTCGTTTAGGTGTAGAAATCGACTCTATGCTAGCGCTGAAGTCAACCTAGTGACGCAGCGACATCATCTCAAGCTACTAAAATTAACGATTTAGTGCGAGATTGCTTTACCGTGCCCAGCGACTGGTTTTCCAAATTGCGAAGAACAATACACTTGTAATTATAGCACCAATGTTCCACTTCACAGCCCTTTCTAGCAAGCTACGGAAACGGTTAGTCTTCTCCTGGGCGGCTTGTTTTTTGATGCCTTCTTTGAAGGCAGTGACCCGAGTTTTAACTTCTCGTTTCAATTCTTCAGGGTTATTAGATGTGATTTCTGGTACACCAGCCCTCCGGAGTTGCTCAGCCAAGTTTTCCAAGTCTTTAGCAGAAGCTTTATCCACCTGTTGTTGAATTTGATCTAGCTGGTTGAATTGTTGCTGTACCTGATTGTCAATAGTATTGACTGTTTGGGTGTTGATCTTAAATGTGTTGACGACTCCCAGGGGAACCAGCAGCAAAAACACGACCATTAGGAGAATAGACAACCATGACAAGACTCTGAGCAGTAGAGACTCTAGCAGGCTGCGTCCCAGTTGTTCGCCATAAAAAACTAGGGCCATACCAATGAGCGGCACAGGTGCCCGTTCTACTAGTTGTCCGATCGCCTGTAACTCCCAGCTAGCGTTTGTAAACTGAGGAGGCACAAGCACCTCAATAACATCTACTAAGGCAAACACGAGCAAGCCATACCCAATCCAGCGAAAGCGGATGATAGATTTTGTTCCATCTGTTGCAGTCGAAGAAGAATTTGTCATTGTCTTAGAATTGAAACGATTGTGAAACGCAACACTAATCCCTAATCACCTAGGCCGCAGTGGTGGGAAATGTTGTTGCCACCATTGATGCCAGAGCACCCATACAGATTCAAGCTGTTGATAGGCTTGTTCTACTGCATCTGGCGAGGCATTGGCACCACCAGCAATCGGCACGGACATGAGGGTCCATAAACAGCGAAGGTCAAGTAAATCCTGTCGCTGACCTATCAACCACAACATCATAGGTTTTAGTCGCAGATCTTGACGCGATCGATTTTGTGTAAATTGCTGCTCAGTGAACGTACTAGGGCCTAGGTTTGTTGTGCAAGCTGTAATGTAAGCTCGTCCTGCATGGGCCAACACACCATAGTTACCGACCGCAGGCTGTTGTCGCTCCTGTATGCTAGTATTCACCGATTTCAGGGGGCTATAGACAAATACGTAGCGATTAACATTACCCTCTGTTGCAGGGGCAATGTAGTACGTGTTGGCCTCTAAGGTAGTACCATTCCGCTGAAATCTATAGGTCTGGGCAGTAGCAATCTCGCTTGGTTTCTCTGCTTCGTCTAGAGTAGCTCTATCTTGTTGATCTGAATTTAACTTTAGGGGCTGGACATCAATCAATGTCCACCCTGGAAGAACTACAGTTGTAGGTAACTTGCTCGTAGTCACTGGGGATTTAGAGTTTCCTTGCAGCAGCGATCGCCCCAGAGCCACAAGGGCAAGTGCCGCAACCATCGCCAAGAGGGATAGCTGTAATCCACGATCGCGGGGAATAGTTTTCACCATTAAGCCACCTCCTGATCATTAGGAGGCGATTCCCGCAGAAACGCTAGCCAACAAAAGCTTCCAAACACCATTACTGCAATTACAAAAAATACTAAGGATCCAGTTTCTTCATGCCAGTAGTCGAAGGCTGCCTGTTGACCATAAGCATGGAGAATAGCAAGTAGGACGACTCGCCCAGCATTAACCACAAAGCCGATCACAATAGCAACTGCGATTGCCAAGAACTGTTGACTAAGGCGCAGCGGCACCATCGTGAGAAACAATATCGCAACATTGAACATTTGTAGGATGCTTTGCGAACCAGCACAGGCACCATAAACCTGCACGGTGCCCCTAGGCGGCAACGAAATGAAGACATTGTTGTAACGAACCACATCAAAGCCAATGTAGT
>JANWZG010000440.1 GCA_025054735.1 Cyanobacteriota bacterium
GAGCAGGGAAGACAGGTTACGACCGCGTGCAGCACTCTCTATCTGAAAACTGAGCCTACAACGTTGTCCTAACTATCTCTTTCTTTACTTTCTTCACTGAGATGTGGCCACATCCCCATGTCCTGAGCCACAGTTGCTAGGGAAAGCAAGTGGATACGATCGTCTCGTTGAGCTAGCTCACGCTCTGCGGCTGTGTTATAGCCCCAGTCGGCCAAGAACAATTGCACGGCATCTAGATCTGGATATTGCTTAATATTGAGCAGAGTCTTGAGGCGGTCTTCCACGAACCAAATGACGGCCTGGGGGTTAGCTGTGAGCACTTGGCGCAAACTTTCATGTTTAGGGCGCTGATATTCCTTGCCGATGATGCGATCGTCCTCCAAAGTAATGCTCTGTTGATGTAATAGCTCTCTGACGAACCGCCCCTCTTTGGTGGTAATAATCAAGAGTTGCACAGGGCTGGTGAGCAGGTGATGCAAGCGCTCAACAATCCCAGGATAAAATCGATGCTGGTCTAACCAGTGCTGAAGGTCACGGGCAATCCACTGGTCACGATAGCCATCGACTGCCAGGGCTAAATCTCGCGGTTGGCAGTGGCTAGCAGCTATCTCGGCTTGAGCGATCGTAGGCCAATCTTGCAAAATCTCAGCTTCTGTTACCCCAGTCACCAGTGCCCGCAGCACCAAGGGCATTTCCCAGCCTGTTTCCACCACTGGGCGCAGCCGATAAAATGCCTCAGCTAAACCAGCAGGTGGTGTTGACTCGTCTACATTCCAAACTTGGCAATAGGCGTGCCATGCTGTTTGAAAGTACTCAACTAAGCCATCACAAATTACCCCATCGAAATCCAGCGCTAGGATAGTGGGCAGCGATATGGTCATCATCAAGAAGCATTACCGAAGCTGGGCAGGCTTACCATTGATCGAGAAAACGTGGGCAAATCAATGCCATCTACATGCCGAGTCTTCATGGCTAACCGATAGCTAACACTCTGCAACTCAGCTTGAAGTTGACGGTTTTCCTGTTGTAGCTTGGCAACTCGTTCCCTGATAGGAGCAATGCGTTCAGCAAACTTACGGCGATAGACTTGGGGTAATTCTTGCACCACTTGTTCTAACATTTGACAGCGATCAGTTAGCTCCTGGACAGATTGTTGAGCTTGGTTCAGAGCAGCATCACGAGCAGCCAGTTGCTCTTGATAAAAACTGACTTGCTGTTCTACAGCTTGCAACTGCTCCCGCAGGGACTGTATTTCTGCCTGTTGCTGAGTAGAGGCCTCTGGGTTGGCTGGTAGAGCTTGATCGCCCTTTACCAAACGAAATAGCTCTTGGGATAGTTGCTGCACGAGTTGGTCGCGCATGTGCAGCTCGTTCTGTAGCCGCGAGACTTCCGCCTGTAGACTAGAAACACTAGTAACATTAGTTTGGATCACGATGACGATAGCTCCTTTATCAACAATAGATAAGCCTATGGATGAATGGTGCAGACAATAGACCTGCTGTTGATCAAGAAGTATAGTCAGAATCTCGAATTTGGCGCACCTTAATTAGTTTTCAGAGTTGTCTGCGACCCTAGTTCACGTCGTTTATGCACCACAGTCGGTTAAACCTCATGTCTGATGCCGATCGCATTATTGAGCTACGTCAATTGTTGCAACAGGCGAGCTATGCCTACTATGTGCTAGATGCACCCATTATGGAAGATGCTGTCTACGATCGGCTTTACCAAGAGCTACATAGCCTAGAGCAACAACATCCTGACCTGATTACTCCTGACAGTCCTACCCAACGGGTAGGGGAGCGTCCTGCCAGTCAGTTTATTTCCGTGCGGCATAACATCCCCCTCTACAGCCTAGAAAATGCCTTCGATTACAACGATTTAGCAGCATGGCAAGAACGTTGGCGCAGGATAGTTCCAGATGTGTCAGAGGCTGACTATGTGTGTGAACTAAAAATTGATGGTTCTGCCTTGGCGTTGACTTACGAACATGGTGTATTGGTACGGGGGGCAACTAGGGGTGATGGGGTACAAGGCGAAGACATTACCCAAAATGTAAAAGCCATTCGATCGATTCCGTTGCGGCTAAATCTAGAGAATCCACCCTCTGTAGTAGAAGTACGTGGCGAAGCATTTTTGCCGTTAGATGCCTTTGTCCAGATTAACCAAGAACGGGAGGCGGCTGAGGATCCAGTATTTGCTAACCCTCGTAATGCTGCGGCAGGCACTTTGCGCCAACTTGACTCTCGCATTGTTGCCCAGCGACGGCTAGATTTTTTTGCCTACGGCCTGCATGAACTAGAAGCGGTTGCAGGGGAAACTATCATATCTCAACCTTGCCAGACACAGTGTCAGACGCAGTGGCAAGTGCTGCAACGGCTAAAACAGATGGGTTTTCGGGTCAATCCAGAGAGCGAACATTGTCCCTCATTGCAGGCGGTGATGGCCTATTGCGATCGCTGGTCAGAGCAGCGGCGGCAATTACCTTACCTAACTGATGGTGTGGTTGTGAAGTTAAACTCCTTGGCCCTACAGAAGCGCCTTGGCTTTACGCAAAAGTTTCCCCGTTGGGCGATCGCCCTCAAATATCCAGCAGAAGAAGCCCCCAGTAAGTTGTTAGCCGTGACTTTTCAGGTGGGGCGCACGGGTGCCGTTACCCCTGTAGCAGAGTTAACCCCCGTGCAACTAGCGGGAACTACCGTGGCACGGGCAACATTGCACAACCGCGATCGACTAGTGGAACTGGATTTGCACTTGGGAGATACAGTGGTGGTTCGCAAAGCGGGGGAAATTATCCCAGAAGTGGTGCGGGTGTTACCAGACCTGCGGCCTTCCCAAGCCGAGGTAGTACAGATGCCAACAGAGTGTCCTGAATGTGCCCAGCCATTGGTAAAACCAGAGGATGAAGCAGTAACTCGCTGTGTCAACCCGGCCTGTCCAGCGATCGTCCGGGGAGCAATTCTCCACTGGGTCTCTCGCCCAGCCTTAGACATCAACGGCATGGGTGATAAGTTGG
>JANWZG010000441.1 GCA_025054735.1 Cyanobacteriota bacterium
ATCGTCCGCCAGCGTGTGTGCGAGTCCTTTGGCTTTTTGGGATTGTGCTTAGATCTAGACAAGAATGCTGCTCGACCTGTAGACAGTGATATCGCTACCCCAGACTCTGCGGTGCGGGTGCTCGTTATTCACACCGAAGAAGACTGGGCGATCGCTCAAGCCTGTTGGTCATTGGTTATGAGTCACTAAGGCACTAGCATCACCAATTAGTTTGCTGCCACTGCTATGAGTCATCAATAAATCATCGACAAAACCCTCTAACCTGACACTTTGTATACAGTCTTAGAAGGTCGTAATCTCCTTAAGTGGAAAGGCGTGGTTTTTGTGAGGCATGTCGATGAATTCTACAATCAGCCCATCGAAGCTCAGTTCTTGGTTTCGTAAACTTGCAACCCTGACAGCCTTGGGGCTAGTGCTTGGTGCTTGCGGAGGAGGTACGTCTACCTCATCGTCGCCAACCAGTGCTGATGCTAGTCCCGTGGCTAGTCCAGCCGGGGGTGAGACGTTCACAGTTGGCTTAGTGTTAGTCGGCCCCAAAAATGATGGTGGTTGGAGTCAAGCCCACTATGAAGGCATGGAATACGTCACCAAGAAACTCCCCAACGTCAAAATCGAGTACGTGGATAAGGTTAATCCTGGCGATCGACCCAACGTTAAGGGTTCTCAGGTAGCTGACGACTTGATTGCCAAAGGTGCCAAATTGATTATTTTCAATTCCGATGACCTGAAGGATGATGCCCTGGAAACTGCGAAAAAGCATCCTACGGTCAAGGTAGTCCACGCATCTGGTGACTATGCCTGGAAGGAGGGTAAAAACTTCAAGAATCTGCCCAATCTCAGCAACGTCATGCCCAAGATGGAATATGGCCGCATGATTGCTGGTTGCGCGGCTGCCCTTAGTACAGAAACTGGCAAGATTGGCTTTCTAGGGCCATTGATTAACGATGAAACCCGGCGCTTAGTCTCAGCAGCCTATCTAGGTGCTCGTTACTGTTGGGAAACCTATCGCAACAAGCCAGCCAAGGATTTAAAGTTCAAAGTTACATGGATTGGTTTTTGGTTCAACATTCCCGGTAAAACATTGGATCCAACTAAGGTAGCCACTGATTTCTTCAATGGTGGTTATGATGTTGTCATGTCTGGCATTGACACACCAGAGGCAGCTACTGAAGCCAAGAAAGCTGCTGGCACGGGAAAAAAGGTGAAATTTCTACACTACACACTG
The DNA here is from genome assembly GCA_025054735.1 of Cyanobacteriota bacterium. Classification (NCBI taxonomy): domain Bacteria; kingdom Bacillati; phylum Cyanobacteriota; species Cyanobacteriota bacterium. The sequence continues at coordinate 1,226 of JANWZG010000441.1, forward strand.
AAATCTGGATGTGATTTTGCTCCTGATGTCTGCGTTGGTGTTCCCTACTACAATTGGAGTCCTGCCTACCGCAAATTCACGGAGATGGCAATGAGTGGTAAGTTCACCAGTGAATTCATTTGGGGTGATCCCGACTGGAAGGATCTGAACAACCCAGATACCTCCTACGTTGGCTTTGTGGAGGGTAAGGCACTAACACCAGACAACAAGGCTAATCTAGACAAGTTTATCGCTGGTTTGGGTGATGGTAGCATTAATCTTTACAAGGGGCCACTGAACTTTCAGGACGGCACTCCCTTCTTGAAAGCCGGAGAAACAGCTACGCCACAACAAATCTGGTACATGTCTCAATTGCTAGAAGGCATTGAGGGTGCAAGTAAGTAGTGAACGCGGCCTTGAGCTACAGGACGATATGTTGTGCGGACTGAAGTCCGCACTACGAACAGGATTATTAAACCTATGAAGCTGGGTAGCTGACAGTTGGCTAGCTTGTAGGAACGTCAAGCTTCTTCAGTCGCTAGCACTTCTTCGGTACTACCACGGGTGCGGCGACGAGTAAGCGTGTTAAACAGCATCTGTCCGATCGCCTTAATCAAGTTACCCTCTAGTTCCATGAACATCTTCATATTCATCCCAAAGGCTGCATTGGCTTCATCCACAATGCGATCAGCAGTTGCATCATCCACTGGAAACTCATTCAAGGCTTGCCGATAGGTTTGCTTAAACTGCTTCTCGTCAGGAATGTCCTTAAACTCGTAGAAGGCAGTTCCTTGGCCATCGCTCAAATTCATGGCTCGCTGAGCAATTCCTTTGAGGATTTGCCCACCCGACAAGTCCCCCAAATAGCGTGTATAGGAGTGAGCTGCTAACAGTTCCGGCTCAGTATTAGACACTTCACGGATGCGCTGGATGTAGGCTTGTGCTGCCTCAGAGGGAGCGACTTGGTCACGCCAGTTCACACCATAATAGTAACTGAGATCTTGCTCTAAACTGGCCTTGCGGTTTAGCTCAGGAAAATAGATCTTTGACAAAATCGGATGATGCTGGTGGCGTTCCATCTCTTCTTCCATCGCTGAATAGACAAAATAGAGATTAGCAACCAACTTCCGATAGGAGGTCTTTTCGACCACACCCTTCAAAAAGCACTTGACAAAGCCAACATTTTCCGCCATCGTGTGGGATTTTTTGGTGCCTTCCCGTAATTTTGTTGCTAAGTTGCCACTCATACTAAATAGTTCCGTCTGTATAGGTTGCTGTAGTTAACGTATAAACGTTTGTAACGTCCAATGTGGTTTCATTCCATCAAACGTTACACACCAGGCATGGTTGTTTGCTCAATCCTGAGAAGAGGGTCGAAAAAGTGCCTAAATTGTTACAATAGACCCGTTTGAGCCACTTTTTTATTACATTTTCTTACAGATAAGAAACAACCCTTTAGCTGGTAATGCATGTAACAGTTTGTTCTGATAGGTTTGCTTCTGGTGTGATTGCTGCTAAGAACAGATACTCTGGCAGCGATCCCCTTGGTCACCAGCGCGATTGGGTATGGCGGGGATGGCAAGTGCGCTATGCGTTTAGACCTGCTGAGTCTGATGACTGTGGCGTACCTATGCTACTGCTGCACGGCTTTGGGGCTTCGATCGGCCATTGGCAACACAATGTATCTGCCTTTAGTCAGCATCATTCAGTGTATGCCTTAGACTTAGTAGGATTTGGAGCCTCAGAAAAATCTACTACTACCTACAACACAGACATCTGGACAGCCCAAGTTTATGAGTTTT
>JANWZG010000442.1 GCA_025054735.1 Cyanobacteriota bacterium
GGCTGACTGCTTGATGGCCATCGCCAGCAACAACCTACAACAGCAATGGCAGGGGTGGTTTGCTACCGATGCTGATCTAGACTTAACGGCAACCCTGATTAAGGTATGGATAGATAGCCTACAAGCCCAATGGGGCATAGATGTAGCTCAAGATATTGTGCCTTGGGTTACTGGTGACTATGCATTGGCTATCTTGCACCCCATGACCCCAGCAACTTCCTATCAGGGGAATGCTCTAGCCTTGGATTGGGTGTTTGTAACCCAGCGATCGCCAGCCACTGCTGCTGCCTTGGAGCGTTTGGATCAGCTTGCCCGCCGTCAGGGGTTAAGCATTGGCACACTCCAAATAGACGAACAACCCGTGTCCACATGGACTGCCCTTGCAACTAATCCAGCTAGACAGCAAGCTAGCAGCTCATCATTGACGCTAGATGTCAATGTTAAAGGCGCACATGCCACTGTGGGAGACTATGAGTTAGTCGCTAGTTCTATTGATGCTATCCATCAAGCATTGCAGGCACCGACTACGAACTCTCTGTTCACCAGCGATCGCTTTCAGACGACTATTTCACCCCTTCCTACTCCTAATAGCGGCTACGTTTACCTAGACTGGGTTGCTGCTGATAACCTGCTCGAGAGTCAATTTCCCATTCTCAAGTTTGTCAAATTTGCTGGAAGCGCTCTATTTAGCCATCTCCAGTCAGTAGCAGTGAGTAGCTATCAGGGAACAACCAAGGCTTCATCTCGTCCAGCTAGAAAAGGTGAAGTCTTTATTCACTTAGGAGACTCAAAATCATAAGGCGTGAAGATCATGAGGCGTGCTCAACCATGACTATGGGCTTGGTTGCTGAGAGTCATCAGTCTAATTGCCATGTCATCTGCCGTGAGGATGGCTAACCCCGCTAACCCTAACGCAACCGAACCTCTAGAGCTTGGCCGGAGCAAATGGCACCCCCACATGGACGTAGCTCACCTGTCATTAGATCTAGTACACAGGTCTTACAACTGTAGGCAGTTCAAAATGGCAGGCTTGCAAAAATCACCAAGCGATACAAACCATATACATTCACCATGTCCTCTTTCGAACGGTAAACCCTTCTCGATTTGGTTGTACATCGCACTTACTTCCGTAGTGGGTAGTACTGTTTCTTCGCAACGAGTGGCCTTGACCAACATCTGGAGGATTGAATGTCACAGAGCACCACTTACCTTTGGCGGCTACTACTCTCATCAGGTGATATCCGTACATACACGCAGGAGCCATGAACACCAAGACAACTATGATTGTGCTCCAGTCTAGAGAGAGGTTTGATAAATTCGAGAACCGATCTAAAACAGATTGTAAACCGCTCATTTTACGTCTACATGCCCGACTCATCGTTCAGTCTCAGTGATATTGCGCAAGGGCCTCACAGATGATAAGCCATCTCCCTCTAAAATTGCAAATTGTAAAACCAAATTATCAGTAACTTCACGGAATCTTTAAATAGGTTTTGTTTTTGCAGATTATTTGAGTTTTCACGCTAAGGCTTAGCGTAGTGGTTTCTCCTTCACTCACTACGGCAACCATTAAGCTTATTGAGGCATCATGGTTCTTACAAGATCGCGGTGGCGACTTCAATTGGTTGCCAACACCCTAACGTTCTGAAGAGTCTCATAAAGGTCATTGAGCTTCGTAGTGAGGGACTTACGTGTTTACCACAGACCTTCTAACTAGCTCGTGTACTTCTACGGATCAACCTTATTGACGTTGCAAATAGGAGAGCTAGAGTTATTTGCACCGCAGCAAAACTAGCTGCATTGGGTAGGGCCGGGGTGGTGTAGAGATGGTGTAGTGAGCCGATAACAACACCAACACCAAGGAGGATATGGCGTAAGGGGGGTGTAGCAGTGGTTAGCAGGTGATAATGCTGGAGCGCTAGGGCTAGAGCTGTAATCATAGGCAACAGTCCTAAGGCAGCAAGGCGAGTGGCGTTTTGTCCGGTGATGGCAGGGCCAGCAATAAAGGGCTGGGCAATGACACCAACTGTCATCAGTAGACAGGCAATGATAGCTAGAGTCTGGGACTGAGTGCTCAAGGGTGATGTCGATCGAGCCACAGCAACGCCAAGGAGCAGACTAGCAATTGCCAGCATAGGCATGACTAATCGCAGACAATGATCACCCAGCAGCAACCAGCTAAATTCTGGGCTGGCCATCCAGGTTAACAGTCTAGTGAGGATGACGGTATTGATGGATGGGAGGGCAAACTGGTGAGCTAGCTGGGCTGTGAGCAGATAAATCAAGCTGGGTGTTAGGACGATCGCAACGGTGATGCGTAATCGAGCAGGCCAAGACTGGGACTGCCATTCGGCAGATTTCCAGATCCATAGGAGTAGTCCTGGGATCACCAACAGGGCCGTTTGTCGCCCGATCGCCCCTAGAGCGAGTCCAGCCACCACGATCGTCCCCTGCACAGCCACCAGTCCCCAGAGAATGACGGCTGTACCCAAGACGAACACCACGTCTGGTAACATCCCTGGTACGAGCAGGTAATAGCGCAGTAGGTAGGGATTGAGAATTAGTAGTCCTAGACAAAATCTGTAGTCTGCTGGGGTGAGACGAAACCGTTGTAGGAGATGCTGCATAACTAGGACAATCGCCCCCAGACAACTGTACGTGATTATACGGAAGCAGAGGGGAAGCGGCCAGTGGGTAAGGCTAGCTAGGGTGCCCACCACGTAGGGGGATATCAACCGCTGAGCATATTGAAACCCAATGGCGATCGTCGGCAAGGCTGGTGCTGCTTCAGCAATTTGTGCATAGGAAAGGACATCCTGGGCAGACAGGTCGGTAATGCTGGCTTGCCAAGAAATCCAACGGTTAGTAAGCAAGAGGATAGCTCCCCAGCTCAAGAGCCATAACCACTGGCCTGCTTGTTGTTTCATAAACCAGTTAGTAAGCCACCGTGGCTGCATCTGCCCGTTTAACTAGGTGTCTATCTTCAATATACAGG
>JANWZG010000443.1 GCA_025054735.1 Cyanobacteriota bacterium
ACCTGTAGTAATGCCCGATCGCCGAATCATCGCAGAAGGATGGTTAATCAACGTTTTGCTTCTCAGTGCCGACCGTTGAATGTCTGTGTCCTGTTCTAGTTCCTCCCAATGAAACAGCGCCCGCCCTGCTTCATCAATAAAGTCATGGGCACCACCTATGCAGACAACCTCAGGGTGACTTTGGAGAAACCCAACTTGACTAGCTAGCTGATCGGGCATCATCACATCATCCGCATCCACTAATAGCAATGAACTCACCCTGAGCCAGTTGGGTGATCTCGTTGCGGGTTTTGGCAATTCCTCGGTTTTCGCGGCTGAACAGACGAATGCGGGAATCTCGACTAGCATAGCGCTGTAAAATTTTCAAGGATTTATCCGCAGATCCATCATCAATAATGATTAATTCAAAGTCAGTAAAGGTTTGCTGAAGAATGCTGTCGATCGCTTCAGGTAAGTACCTCTATGTGTTGAATACTGCAAGTGTGACGGAAACAACAGGCGTTTCACTATAAGCTTAATTTTCACAAAATGCAATTAAGACGGGATGTTATGCAATTAAAATGGGATATTACCTCTTAGCTTCTCAACATGTTCATGGGGTGCATAGCTGTCTCCAATGACCTGAAAATAACGAGAGTTAACTCCTAAGCAAGCACTGATTTGACTATAACTACTCCAGTAAGTGCCAACAATGGTTTTACATCGAGAAAGGATTAACAGCTCTATCAAAGCCTCTTTTATTGAGGATGTGCGTTGCAAATGACTTTCAAACCTTTGTTGCTTCCATGAAAACCTTCGGTTCTGGTCAGGCCTAAACCTCTTTGGGTAGGTAATGATTTGGCCTGGAAATGAGGATTTAAGATAACGCTCGATTTTCTGATTGTCCGTAGCAAGAAATAGTTGAGGATTACTTTCTTGTTTGGATACATCACAAATAAAGCGTTCAAATCCTTCAATCTTAGAAATATTTTCAGGCTTGAAGTAAGGAGATCTCTCTTGCCATATTTTGAACTGACTGACATTATCCGTTAGGCGGATATGAATACCAGGAAGTGTTGGGATAGAGTATTGATGGCAGAATTTATTGACTGCGTTGGTAATCGAGGAAACTGGCAGTAGTCCTCTTAGGTAAGTGTTAGCCAGGCTGCAAAATTCATTGGCGCTGATTAGGCTGCTCACATGGGTTTTCCAGATTTCATAAAACCAATCGTCAGATGTATATATTGAAGAGTTTTGATCCAACTCCATCTCATCTTTTTGCAGTTGAGTGATTAATTTTATGGTTGATGGAGCGACAAACAGATCTGTGAACTCCGCATCGCAATAAATATCTGGAACCCAGCATAAATAAAAAGGCTGTTCTAGAACATGACTCATCACCATGTAACCCACTAAGGCTCGGAGACGATTGGCTAGCCCTGATCCATACGACCAATAAACAATACTCATGAAACAATGCTCATGTGTGGCTCATTACCTAAAAACCCATGATGATAGGGTTGTTGTCAAGTACTTTATCACTCCGTAGGTTAGTAGTTTCCAAGCGCCTCGCTTCCAGGGTAACTCTCGCATGGCTCGAAATCCATAGATAATTGCTGCCCCCCATTCACGCCGATTTAAGAAGCTCCACCCATACTTGAGGTAATAGTGATAACGAGAGGGACGATCGACAGGTCGCCAGGGGGTTGTTTCTGCAAATGTGCCTGTTATACCCCGTCGTCGCCATGCCCGCTCACAAGCTTCTCGCTTATCCTCAAGCTGTAGCCATTGTTTTTGCTCACTCACAGAGTGCTGATGTTGCCGATAGTGCAGTACAGTTTCTGCCAAATTTGCAAGTTTCCCCACCTCACCTAGCCGTAACCATAGGTCAAGGATGCCATCAGTGTGCATGGTTTCGTCATAGCCGCCTACTTGCTCTAGGGCTTGTCGCCGGATCATCGCCGAGGGATGGTTAATGAGGACTTTCCCTTGCAAGGCAAAGCGCTGTAAGTCAGCATCGGTTAGGGGCACACTCACATGCTCTAGCAGCCGCCCTGCTTCGTCAATAAAGTCGTAGGCACCTCCGACACAAACTACGTCAGGATTAGCGCGGAGAAATGCAACTTGGTGGGCAAGGCGATCGGGCATTGCTACATCGTCAGAGTCCATGATGGCTAGAAATTCACCTCGTGCTAAGCTAACCAACTCATTTTTGGTGCGGGCTAGTCCTCGATTTTCTCGGCTGATGAGCTGAATTCGAGGATCACGTTGGGCGTAGGCTTGCAAAATCTCTAGAGAGCGATCGGTAGAACCATCATCAATAATGATGAACTCGAAGTCAGTAAAGCTTTGGTGGAGAATACTCTCGATCGCTTGTGCCAAATAGCGCTCTGAGTTATACACCGACATCAGTACCGATACAAGGGGAGGCGGATTCATGGCATTGCTGGAGGGTGCAGTACCATTAGGCTTAGGTTGTGCTTATTGTAATGCAATCACTGCTTTATCCACCCGATGGCAAAAACGCCCAGACAGGGATGGGCTAAGGGGAATGGCAACGATCAATACGATACACTAGAACCAGTTCATTCTTGGATGCCTATGCCCCGCTGGTTCAATACCGCTGGCCCTTGCCGCCCAGATATTCACTACATGTTGCCCCCCCACCACTCGGTTGCCCCAAGTGGTGAAGCTAATTGAGCAAGAAAACTACTTCGTCATCCACGCTCCCCGCCAGACGGGCAAGACTACTGCCATGCTCGCACTAGCCCAGCAACTCACCGACAGCGGGCGCTACACAGCGGTGATGGTCTCAGTAGAAGTAGGAGCAGCCTTTAATCAGAATCCAGATAAGGCAGAACTGGCAATTTTGGATGCCTGGTGGGATGCCGCTACCGTGTGGCTCCCCCCTGAACTGCACCCGCCTAGCTTAGCAGAGTTGACCCAGGCCGAAAGTGGCAGACGTATTGGCCATGCCCTGAGCGCATGGTCACGAGCCTCTCCTCGTCCCCTC
>JANWZG010000444.1 GCA_025054735.1 Cyanobacteriota bacterium
GGCATGACGATGGAGACGATCGGTTGAGTCATGACAGTGGATTACCAATAGCTCAGTAGCCAGTTAGATTGTATGGGTTGCTAAGGGGCCTTGAAAACGGCTAAAGGGAATTATCTCGAAAAACTCAGCAAACTACGTCTCATATCCACAAAGCTAATCATTCTAGATTTAGCTAGAACAGCAACAGAGGCAGCAGGGCACCGAGACCGTTGATAATTTGAACACCAATGCCAGTCTGAGGGCGTTCTGGTTCCTGAGCAGCCTCCTCAATCCTTTGAATTAAAATTTGCGATGCTTGATAGGCTTGGGTATTGCCCTGGGCTTTGAACAAATCGGCTGCCCGCTTCACATCGGCCATCGCTAGATTGAGTTCATTCAGGCGCAGATAGGCAAGGCTACGGTTAAAGATGGTTGGTGCTCGCCGAGGCTCTAAGGCAATCGCTTGACTATAGAAATCAATCGCCCCTCGATAGTTGCCCCGCGATGCTTCTTCCACACCCCAGTTGTGTAGTTCTTGAGCATTTAAGAGAGACAGAGGGAGTCCGATCGCGCCCTTCAGCAACGCATTAGACAGGTTGGCATCCTGAAAAATAGCATTGACAACATAGGCTCCCCGCAAATCCACACCATTCAAGTTAGCGGCTGTAAAGTTTGTCCCCTGCAAGATAGCACCGCTTAAACTCGCATGAGACAAGTCAGCCCCACTCAAGTCGGCTCCCCGCAGGTCGGCACGACCCAAATTTGCCCCTCGCAGATTTGCCCCCCGCAGGTCTGCTCCTACTAGGTCTGCGTAGGCAAGCCCACTACCGGCAAGGTTACATTGCTGACACTGACGGCTTGATAGCAACTGACGCACATCCTGCAAGTTTTCAGCTTGGGCGGGTAGGCAATACTCAACGGCAAGCATCACCAAGGTGGCGATCGTCAAGACATAACCACGCACAAGAAAACCTCCCTTAATTCAGAGGAATATCACTAGCGATAGCCGTTCCGCTGCAAGATTTCCTGACTTTCGCGGCTAGGAGTATAGCCGTAATTCACATTGGAATTAGGATGAGTATCATCCATAACACTTGCAGTCAGCACTACAATGATTTCATTGCGGCTCGTCTCGCTATCTACACCACGGAACAGGGCACCGATAATAGGCAAATCACCTAGGATCGGTACTTTACGAATATTTTGCCGATCCTCTTCACGAATAATCCCCGCCAGCACCAAGGTCTGGTTATCGCGAATACGAATCGAGCCTGAGCTTAGTTCCCGAGTACCAATAATGGGAAATGTCCCAGTTGCCGTAGTTTGCGTACCGCCCGCTGGCGACGATACCCTTGGTGAGACATTCAGTGTCACAAAGCCATTATCATCAATGCGCTCCACGGTAATTGTCAACTGCAAGCCTACCTCTTCTAGGGTATTCGTAGTAGTGATTTGAGTAGAGGTATCAGTCTGAGAGATTGTTTGGGTCGTATCAGTTACAATCTTCTCCGTTAGGTTAACACTGGAAGTCTGTCCTTCCTGAATGATCAGCGTCGGATCAGTCAGAATCTTGGCGTTGTTGGTTGTCAATGCTTGAGTCAAGCGAGCCAAGAATCCCGTCAACCCAGATGGAGTAAGAATATTACCTGGGAAAAAGCCACTAACTGGGTTACTAGCACTACCTGTAGTCAACGTAGGGGGCGGGGTTAATGCATTGGGAGCAGTTCGACCAAAGTTCACTCCAATCACACCATCTGATACTGACACAAAGTTATCACCAACACCAAAGGAGAAACTGGCGTTAGAGAATGGCGCACTACTGAGGTTAACATCAATGATCTTGACATTAACTGCTACTTGGCGACGGCGGAGATCTAACTGCTTCAGATAATTGGTGGCTAGTTCCACCTGATAGGGGGTGCCCACCAACGTAATCGCATTTAATCGCTGATCTGGAGTTACAAATAACCCTTGCAACACTAGAGAGATGATGGGGTTCGTAGTGCGGTTGGTCAGGGTTTGAATGCTAGGTGCAGACTGCCGTGTAACCTGCTGGGTAATGGGAGGTGCCCCAGCAACCCCTTGAATGGTTTGGGTGACGATTTCAGGCTGGGATGGAATAGTGATAGTGGTTTCAGCCCCAAAGTTTGCAAGATATGCAGCAGCATCAGTAGCTGTCACTTGGTTAAGGCGAATGCTGCGAGAAATCAGGTTCCTAGCGCCAACTGGCAAATTGGCACCGACGTAGATCGTGCTGCCGATGCGGTTAGCTTGCAGTCCCGTGATTCTTAATACGTGATTGAAGACATCTTGCACGGACTCGTTTTCAATATCTAGGGTGACACGAGGCCCTGAGGTATCAGCCCCTCCAGCTTGGCCTGGTTGAGGGGGTGCAGCCCCTGCTTGCCCTGGTGCACCTGCCACTGAATCAATATAGGCAATGTTGGTACCAGATACCCGCGCCAACAGGGATAACACCTCCCGAGCTGGAGCTTCCCGGAGTACAAGCCGAGGAATCCGCTCTCGACTGCCTAGTTGCACAAGGGTAGGGGATGGATCTAGGTTAGACAGGGTAACATCTCCTAGAGGTGGGGGAACAGCACGGGGCAGAGTGGGTGGTGTGGGATTAGGGCTGATAGTGGCAGGATCACCTTGGCGGGTAGGTGTAGCAGTGGTTCCAGGCTGTGCCTGAGCGATCGTTGTCACTCCTGGCTGGGCTTGAGCAATGGGAGTCGTCTCAATTCGTGGTGGTTGGAGGGTAGGATTAACGGTAGATGATTGTCCAGGAACGGGTGGCAATGTCGTAAAGGTGGCATTTGGTTGAACTGCGGCCACAGGTTGTTGCGCTGGTGCTGGTACCTGCACTGCGATCGGTTGCACAGCCGCCTGAATCTTGAAAATCAAGCCATTGGGAGAACTGCTAGTCACACCACGGGGAGCGCTGCTGCCCTCACCGGTGACAATCACACGCACGCTGTTACCATCGATTGGCAA
>JANWZG010000445.1 GCA_025054735.1 Cyanobacteriota bacterium
CCGCTACCAACATGCTGATTGACCGGCTAGGTGGTCTAGATGCCCTAACCCAACGGTTCAAGGCTTGGGGGTTAACCTCAACAGCTCTGAGAAACCAACTGCCCGACTTAAGTGGAACTAATACGACTAGCGCTAGAGATTTAGCTGACCTGCTACTGCAAATTAACCAGGGTAGGCTGGTGTCACCTCAGTCTCGCGATCGCATCTTTAGCATTATGGAACGCACTAGAAACAATACTCTGCTGCCTCAAGGCATTGGCTCTGAGGCAGATATTGCTCACAAGACTGGTGATATTGGCACGCTAGTTGGTGATGCTGGTGTTGTAGACATGCCTAATGGTAAGCGCTATGTGATTGCTGTGTTGGTCAAGCGTCCGTATAACGATGGTAGAGCGAATGAGCTAATCTCTAGAATTTCTCAGACTGTGTACGATCATCTCAACCGGCCTTGGGAAATTAGTACGTCTGCTACCAAGTCTCCGGCACAGCCTAAAGGCAATGATCGAAGCTCTAGTTCAGCTTCTCCGTCTCCAGCCAATGCCCGATAGGTACAAGTGGTCTGATCGACAGGACAGATTCGGTAGGGCCTTACCACTCAGGCATTTCAGGATTGGCCCTGATCACGACTGCGTATACTGTAAATCACCTGAGGTTGGAAGTGGCGACCAGTAGTAGCTACGAGCTGATCACTAGAGAGATGCTGGCGATCGATGTGAACTTGCAAGCCTGTGAGTGGGTCGGAACCAGGAGAGACTAGAAATTCAAGACAGCGAACATAGGGCAAGGCGGCCAGTTGAGTGAGAATATTGGCGATTGCAACCCCATAGGGATGATCTAGCTGAGCATACCAGTCAGGTTCGCCTACTAACTGTTGCTCTAAGCCCAAGTGGACAATGAGGTGAGGCTTGCCAAACAAGGCGATCGCCATAGGCCGAGTTTCTTCCTGCACCAGAAAATCATGCATCCTTGCCAGGTAGCGCAGCTTTTCTAAGCGATCGTACCGTTCAGCGACATGCTGAGGGTGATCATGCCAATGGCAGGCGATCGTCACCAGATACGTTTGCACCATCAGGTGTCCTAGCTTTTCCACTTTAGTGGCTAAGTAGTCAGCATTGTAAGGTGTTGCCTCAATCAACAGTGGCACTCGCTCGACTACCTCCAAGCCATAGCCCTTCAGCCCAGCAATTTTGCGGGGGTTATTCGTAATTAGGCGAATATGCTGTACTCCCAAGTCATTGAGAATTTGTGCCCCTACACCATAGTTACGCAAATCTGCTGGGAAGCCCAAGCGTTCGTTAGCTTCTACGGTATCTAAGCCCATGTCTTGCAGAGAATAGGCTTTTAGCTTGTTCACCAACCCAATTCCTCGTCCTTCCTGGCGCAGGTAAACCACCACACCCATACCCGCTGCCTCAATCATCTTCAGCGCTGCCTGCAATTGCATTCGACAATCACAGCGCAGAGAACCTAAGGCATCTCCTGTCAGGCATTCAGAGTGCATCCGCACCATTACAGGCTGATTGGCAAAGTTAGCTGGATTTCCTTTGACGATCGCCACATGTTCTGAATCATCCAGCGTGTTGCGATAGGCATAAATTTGAAATCGCCCAAACTCCGACGGCAATTCAGCAACCGTTTCTCGCAAAACAAACCGCTCATGTTGAAGCCGATAGCTTATTAAATCAGCAATGCTGATAATCTTCATCTGATGACGGCGGGCATAGGCAATCAACTCTGGCAGGCGTGCCATCGATCCATCTGGGTTCTGAATTTCGCAGATAATGCCCGCTGGATACAGACCCGCCAACCGGGCTAAATCCACGGCTGCTTCTGTATGCCCTGCCCGTTTCAATACACCACCATCCCGTGCCCGTAAGGGAAAAATGTGCCCAGGACGACGCAAATCACTGGGCCGTGTTGCTGGATTAATGGCAACTTGAATGGTGCGTGCTCGGTCTTCAGCAGAGATTCCTGTGCTGACTCCTAGGTGAGGTGAGGCATCAATGCTGACTGTAAAGGCTGTTTGATTTTCATCGGTGTTGTTGGTAACCATTAGGGGTAAGTCCAGTTCATCTAGCCGATCGCCCGTCATTGCTAGACAAATTAATCCCCGTGCCTCTACTGCCATAAAGTTAATCATGTCCGGCGTGGCAAACTGAGCCGCACAGACTACATCACCCTCATTCTCGCGGTTTTCATCATCTACCACTACCACCGCCTTGCCTGCCTTCAAGTCCGCCAATGCCGCATCCAGCGAATCAAACTTAAACGACTGACTCAAGGCTGTTGTCACAAAATCCTTCAAATGCTTACTCCACCCCTTAAGACCAAGACAGTTTAGCGATCGTCAATGATCAAGCGAAACATCACAGCTCAATTCTAGGATAATGTCATGCAGCCTTGCGTGCTTGATTGACCATCAAAAGCTCTGAATCAGGACTAACCATGTTACTACGTATTGGGCAACCAACATTAGCCCTTGCCGACTTACCATAAGTTTCATAAACAGTATTCATAAAGCTATTGGCTTGTAAAATTCACACAGTTATTGTCTTGCTTCCAAAACCAGCCTACCAACTCAAACTAGAGCAACTGATGCACTGAGAGGTTCAGCGACCACAACATAATTTTGGTTGATAAAAGCAACTGGCTATTGTGTTAAGCTGCACGCAAGGAAATGTTACACGGTTAAGGCATTTGGCAAACTCTATCCCTGTTGTAGTGGTTTCATTAATTATCCCTGTTGTTATCCCTGTTGTAGTGGTTTCATTAATTACTCTTGACTCTAGTTAATGAACTGTATGGATAAGCAACCTAGCGTGTCTGTTTTGATGTGTGTTTATAACTCGGAACGATACCTACCGAAAGCGGTAGAGGGCATTCTCAATCAAACATTTACAGATTTCGAGTTCATTATTGTCAATGACGGCTCCACAGATGGATGTGGGCAGATCTTACAGTCC
>JANWZG010000446.1 GCA_025054735.1 Cyanobacteriota bacterium
TAGCTGGGGATGTTGCAGGGCAAACTGGGCGGCGAACAGTTCGCGGGTGTGATCACCACCCAATACCAGTAGAGCTTGAGGTTTAGTGAGATAGGCTTGCAGGCGATCTAAACCAATGCCTAAGCCGATCGTGACAACTAACAGCAGCGGAAACCAGCGTAACCAGGCTTGTGATGGTCTTGGTTTCCGCCACCGACGGTGTTGACGGCGCATATTTGCGTTTCTAGCCTTGAGACAAGACATGGGCCGCTGCTGCTACTCCTGCACCAGGTGTGGCCTGAGAGTAACCGAGTTGTACTAGGGTGGCCTCTAGAGCCGATATGGCCGCCAAGATATCTCGATCGCAGACGAAGCCCAGGTGCCCAATGCGAAAGATCTTGCCACTGAGATGATCTTGACCGCCTGCTAGGGCAATGTCGAATTGCTTCTTCATCACCGATCGTACCTGCTCTGCATCTACTTGGTCGGGAATCACGGCTGTAATCGCAGGACTAGCTGCTTCATCTGGAGCCAGTAGCGGTAGCCCTAATGCCTTGACAGCCGCACGGGTAGCTAGGGTGTGGCGTTGATGACGGGCAAAAATCGACTCTAGCCCCTCAGCCTGCATCATTTTCAGTGCTGCTTGTAGAGCAAAGAAGAGGTTCACAGGGGGTGTAAAGGGATGGCTATTCTTAGCAGTTTCCTTGCGATATTTACCCAAGTCGAGGTAAAAACGCGGCAACTTAGCGGTAGCGTAGGCTTGCCATGCCCGATCGCTAACAGCCACAAAGCCCAACCCCGGTGGAATCATGTAACCTTTTTGAGACCCAGATGCAATCACATCAATGCCCCACTCGTCCATGGGCACGTTGCAAGCCCCCAAGCTAGTTACTGCATCCATGATTAGGAGAGCTTCGCCGTGGGCTTTGACGTAGCGGTTAATGGTCTGCACATCGTTCAAGACACCCGTTGAGGTTTCACTGTGGGTTAAGATTACAGCCTTGATTTCCTTAGCGGTATCGGCTTCGAGGGCTACTCGAAATGCTTCAGGATCGAGGGGCTTGCCCCACTCCGCCTTGATGATCTCAGTAGTAAGACCATAGGCTTGACATACCAGTCCCCAGCGTTCACCAAATTTGCCATTGCTGCCCACTAACACACGATCGCCCGGACTCAGGAAATTGATAATCCCTGCTTCCATAGCTCCTGTGCCGCTAGCTGCCAACACTAGCACGTCATTCTGGGTTTGGTGTAGCCACTTTAATCCCTGAGTGATCTCAGCAATAACCTTGCTAAACTCGCTGCTCCGGTGCCCCATGGGGTGTTTTGCCATAGCCAGCAGTACCTGCTCTGGTACAGGTGTTGGCCCCGGAATCATCAACATTAGTTTGTTGTCCATAATTACAACCTGATCAGCACCGTTGAATAAACCCCAATCATAGCTGATGCCTGAAATAGACACTTATTCTTTACGGCTTCCGTTAAGGTTTGGTGCGTGATTTCGATCGAGATCGGGTCAAAAATTCTGGCAAATCGACCTTAGACTTCCGTTTCAGCGTGCCTGATTTCAGCGATAACAGTGCAGGTTGAGCTAGTTCATCCAGGTTAGCTGGTTGAATTTCATCCATCAGCGCGGCTAGTTCTGGAGGTAAGTTTGGCACCTGTTGGGTTATTAATTCCTTCAACCGCTGAGCTTGGCAGCAGCTAGCCAAATACCGATCTTTCCAGTGTTGCACAGCGGCTTCATACTCTTCTGCCTGATGTTCTTGCATCAGAATCTGTTCTTGTAGTTCACTGACCTGTCGTTCAACTTGCCGAATATGCTCTGGGTCGTAGTTGGCCAAGTTGCTGCGCACTGCCAAGTGCTCAGCTTCCAACTCTTGATAGGCTTGCTGCATCACCTCTTGGTGTTTTTCCTGTTCAGCAGTGTAGGCTTCTAGGGTTTTAATGCGAGCCTGGGCTTTGAGCAATTCTTGCAACAGGCTGGCAATTGTGGAGCTACCCATAGGAGCTGGATGGCTGTTAGGGAGTCCTTGGCTGTTAGCCGATCCCAATGGGGTAGAGCCGCCATGGGGTGATGATTTGGCCCCAATCATGTGTTGGTTGCTCAATTGCTCACACAGGCGCGCAATGTGTTGTTGGGCATCCTCTAGCTGAGCTTCTAGGTTGGCAATGCGATCCCAAGCCATCCGCAACTTGGCTTCTAGGATAGACACTTGTTGCGGTTGTTGCTCGCGTAATTGTTGGCGCAGGCGCTCAATCTCATGCTGCTGCAGGTGAGAGTATTCCTCAGTAGCTGCTAGCTGCTGTTCCAGAAATGCCTGATCTTGCATCCGTGCCCGCAGGTCATCGTAGGAGGCTAGGGTTTGATCTAAGGCCCGTTCTAGACTTTGAACTCGCTCTAGTACATGTCGCAGATAGTATTGAGCTTGGTCACCTGTTGCCAAGGCTTCAGCCGTCAATTCATCCAGTGGAAGGGTTGCATTGTGGGGCGAGGATGGTGAAGGAGACGATCGGGATCCGTTTTGGAGTTGGTCTAGCGAGGGCGATGCACTGCTAGCAGTTTCTAGGTGGCTTCCAGATGTTGTTAGAGCGGCAGAGTCGCGGGTATGGGACTGACCACCCCCTTGGGCAGTCAGCCGGAGGTCTGATACCAGCTTCGACTCAGACATTAGGAGCCTCCCCGATGATGTTGATGTAGGTGCGATCGCTGCTGCCGTTTTCAGCTAGCAGCAAAGTCTCTGCCAACTACAAAGAGATGCTGGAATGAGAGTAGTGTCATTCCCGTGAGCTAGTTGTTGACAGTGTATGCACTCAGTGTCGCTCTATAGCGAGTCAGCTTCTGGCTTGGCTGCGTTTAGAACTGGTTAACGCTGGAAAACCATGGCCATTGCAGCCCTATTTAGCCATTGCAGCCCTATTTACAAGCTAGCGATCAACAGCAACCTATGCAACTCAAAGTCAACCCATAA
>JANWZG010000447.1 GCA_025054735.1 Cyanobacteriota bacterium
GTGAGGTTGCGATGTAGTATCGATCGCTGGTGCATGGCACTAAGGGCACTGCCTGCCTGGCGAATATATCGCAGGGCTTGGGGAACGGTTAATGCACCTGCTGTGCGCACAATATTCGTGAGTGATTGTCCTGGAATGTACTCCATCACCAAGTACAGAATTCCGTTGTCTAGGAACAACTCCAGTAGCCGAATCAAGTGAGGATGTTTACAGCTTGCTATTCGCTTGGCCTCAGTTGCAAAGGCCTTACGCAGCAACATAAAGTCAGGCTGTTGCTTCAGACTGTCGTTGAGTTTAACAATCACCACAGGCTGATCAAAGCCAACACAGATTGCTCGATAGCTCGTGTATAAGCTACCTTGCCCCAGCAACTGCTGAAGTATGTACTTGCCGTTATGGAGACTGTTAGCTAGGGACGAACTCATCAATTCATTCCAATGCGTTATCCATCACTTGATGCAGCAAAGCTACCGCGTAGGCAGCAATTCCCTCTTCTCGCCCTACAGCATCTAGCTTTTCGTTGGTGGTTGCTTTGATAGATATTTGCTCTGGTTGCAGGCAAAGGGTACTAGCAAGTCGATCGCGCATTGCCTGAATGTGAGGCTTTAGCTTAGGCCGTTCCGCAATGACAACAGCGTCAATGTTTACAATTTGCCATTGGCGTTCCTGCAAGAGCTGGTGTACCTTGACCAATAACTGCTGACTATCCGCTCCTGCCCATTTGGGATCGCTGGGTGGAAAGTAGTGACCAATATCCCCTAAACTCAGGGCACCAAGCATAGCATCCATAATGGCATGGGTTAAAACGTCAGCATCGCTATGGCCCAGTAACCCTAGCTCATGAGGAATATGAATTCCACCCAAAATTAAGGGGCGATTGGGAACTAAGCGATGCACGTCATAGCCATTGCCGATTCGGAGGGGTATCACAGTCTCTACACCTTATGGAATATTTATAAGTTCTACACCTTGATGAAATGCTTGTAGGCACGTACAGCCAACTTTTCGGCTTCTATCCAAACTAAAACCAGAGCACTAAAGCCAAAACAAACACCTAATTCAGGTAAGGTCAAGTAGTAGGTACCAAAAAAGCCTCGGAGAACAGGAACGTAGACCAATGCTAGCTGTAAGAGTGTTGTGAAAATTACAGCAGCAGGGACATATGGATTAGAGATGGGGTTCATTTCAACAATTAGCCGATTACTAGAGCGAATAGCAACAGCATGACCCATTTGGGCAATGCAGAGGGTTGTAAAAACCATAGTTTTCCACATGTCTTGACGCTCAAGAGGTAATGTGCGGCTGTAGCCATAAGCCCAAATCATCAAAATAATTGTCAGGACGGCAAAAACAATGCCAATACGCAACATGTAAGAGCCTAGTCCACGGGCAAATATGCTCTCTGAGGGATTATGGGGCGGACGCTTCATCACATTAGCATCAGCAGGCTCTACAGCTAGGGCTAATGCTGGCAATCCATCGGTGACCAAGTTCATCCAGAGAATTTGCAGGGGCGTAAGTGGTACATCCCCAATAGCCAATAATGGTGCGGCGGCAATGGTCAAGAGTTCACCAATGTTGCTACCTAGGATATAGCGAATAAATCGACGAATGTTGCTGTAAACAACACGCCCTTCTTCAGTAGCGGCAACGATCGTAGCAAAGTTGTCGTCTAGTAACACCATATCGCTGGCTTCTTTGCTGACATCTGTGCCCGTGATGCCCATGGCAATGCCAATGTCTGCCTGCTTTAGGGCTGGCGCATCATTGACGCCGTCCCCGGTCATTGCCACAATGTGATTTCGGCGTTGCAAGGCTTGCACAATCCGCAGCTTGTGTTCTGGAGCCACCCGTGCATAAACACTGACTTGCTCGACGTGCTCTTCTAGCTCGGCTGGACTCATTGCTTCCAACTCTCGGCCAGTAAGCACTTCAGTCCCTGGTTGAGCAATGCCGACTTGCTGTGCGATCGCCTGGGCAGTTAGCTGATGATCACCCGTGATCATGACAGGGCGAATACCTGCGGTCAGACACCGCGCAACTGCATCTTTCACCTCAGGACGAGGTGCATCCATCATGCCTATCAACCCTAGCCAAGTCAGTTCTCGCTCAACGGTCTCCTCATTGTCAACGGTGGGCATTGTCATCAATGGTCGATAGGCAAAACCTAGCACTCGCAAGCCCTTAGCTGCCATCTGATTGTTTTGCTCAAGAATTTGCTGCCGATGGTTGTTGTGCAGTGGTTCGGGACGATCGCCGCTATAGATCTGCGTACATCGCTCTAGCAAAAGCTCTGGTGACCCCTTAGAGAACAATAGATAGGGAGCTGTATCCAATAACCAAGTGTCAGACTCTAGCACATGTCTTGCCCCAGAAATCGCTGACTTTCGGCAGATTACACTCATGCGCTTCCGTTCAGACGAAAAGGCAAATTCTGCCACTCGATGCAAACTGTTAGCCCACTGAGATGCATCAAGTCCTGCCTTAGCCGCTAGAGGTAGTAGCGCCCCTTCTGTAGGATCACCCAGAATTACCCAGTTGCCTCTGTCGTGTTGTAGGGTTGCATCATTGCACAGTGCACCCGCCACTAGCAGCGGACGCAGTTCAGGCTGTTCTAAGGGCAATATTTCTGTGTCGCCGTAGAATTTGCCATTCGGTTCGTAACCATCGCCGGTAACTTGTAGGGAAAAATTCACTGTATTGATCGCTTGGGCAATCATCTTATTTTGGGTCAAGGTTCCAGTTTTATCTGAGCAAATTGTAGTGACTGAGCCTAGGGTTTCTACAGCAGGCAACTTACGAATCAGGGCTTTACGTCGTACCATGCGCTGAGTTCCTAATGCCAGAGCCACGGTGATCACAGCAGGCAACCCTTCAGGTACCACAGCCACTGCCATACTCAGTGACACCTCTACCAAAGCTTGCAATTGACCCCAACCTGCCACAATCAG
>JANWZG010000448.1 GCA_025054735.1 Cyanobacteriota bacterium
ATGCCCAGGAATATCTAGAGAGTATCAAAGATGACCTTTTTGAGGGAGATGTCTATGTGTTTACCAAGGATGGTGATGTTCTCTCCTTGGCACGAGGCGCAACACCTGTGGACTTTGCCTATCGAGTGCATACCGAGGTTGGCAATCACTGTGCCGGGGCAAAAGTGAATGGGCGGATTGTACCCCTCAATACGCTCCTCAAGAATGGAGATATTGTAGAAATTATTACCCAGAAAAATGCTCAACCCAGCTTGGACTGGATTAATTTTGTAGTTACGGCTTCCGCCAGAAACCGGATCCGTCAATGGTATAAGCGATCGAACCGGGAAGAAAATATCCAGCGGGGTCGGATCATGCTGGAACGGGAAGTAGGCAAGAGTGGCTTCGAGAGCTTGCTGAAATCAGAACCGATGATGATGGTGGTTGAGCGCTGTAACTATCACAGTGTGGATGATCTGTTAGCTGCGATCGGCTATGGCGAAGTGACCCTGACCACAGTGGTGAACCGCTTGCGAGAAGCCGTGAAAACCCACCAGCATCAAGAGAAACCCAAGGACGAACTGCTGGTAGATGGGGCTGTGATGGAGATTAACCGACAGGCTAATTGTCTGCCACCGCCGGGTAAGTTCCCCATCATTGGTGTGGAGGGAATGCTCCATTACTTGGCCAAGTGTTGCCATCCCCTTCCTGGAGAACCGATCATTGGTGTCGTGACAAGAGGACGGGGTATCTCAATCCACCGTCAAGGTTGCCCTAACCTCGACCAAGTAGCTGGCGATCGGCTGGTGCCTGTTCGTTGGAATCCTAACTTAGCTGATGATGGCTATAACCTTACCTATCCAATCGAAATTCAGCTTAAAGTTATTGACCGGGTTGGCATTCTCAAGGATATTCTCTCTATTCTCAGTGATAACAAAATTAACGTCCGGTCTGCTCAGGTGCGCACCTTTCCTGACCAAACTGCCATAATTAACTTGGGAATTGATGTTCGCGATTCTGAACAGTTAGAGCGGACTTTTAATCGCACTCGGAAGTTGAGTGATGTACTGAATTTGCGGCGAGTCAGTGATCCTGAAGACGTAAGCTAGAGGATAAGGTTCCAACGATTGGATGCAGGCTCTAGGGTTATTCACTCCTGAATCGTTAATCGTGGTGCCCTTGACCCCTGATCCTCAATGTTTTACCCCATGGATAAAGGTTGGTTACGTTGGTTGCCACCATTTGTGCAGAAGCGATTGCAAGGGCGCTATACAGTACAGACCATTCTGGTGAATGCCAGTTGGCTACTGATCGATCGCATCATTCGTATTGGGGTTAACCTAATTGTGGGTGTATGGGTTGCTCGTTACTTGGGGCCTGCCCAGTTTGGCCTGTATAACTATGCCTTTGGCTTTGTTAGTCTGTTTGCGCCCCTCGCCTATCTGGGTCTAGAGAATGTTACCGTTCGTGAGCTTGTGCGCGAGCCGGATGCTAAAGACGAAATTCTAGGCTCTACGCTGATATTACGGCTCATTGGTGGCGTAGCCTTAGTGATTCTGACATTGACGGCGATCGTGTGGCTGCGCCCCTACGATCCAGCTATGGCATGGTTAGTTTCTGCTGTAGCACTAGGCAATTTGCTCCTGGCGTGGGAAACGATCGACTATTGGTTTCAGTCTCAAACCCTCTCACAATACACTGTCTATGCTCGTAACATTGCCTTTTTGCTAGCTACTCTGCTCAAAATCTTCTTGATTCAGCAACAAGCACCCCTAGTAGCTTTTGCCTGGGTTTGGACTACGGAAGTTGGGTTGATGGCGATCGCCCAAATAACTGCCTATCACTATAACCAAGGGCGCATTACCCACTGGCGACCAACGTTCAAACGGGCTGCCAGTCTACTTCGTCATTCCTATCCCCTGATGCTGTCTAGTTTCTCGATCATTTTTTACATGCGAATTGATCAGGTGATGCTTGGCAACCTAGTAGGTGATCATGCAGTGGGCATTTACTCTGTAGCTGTTCGAGTGTCAGAAGCATTTTACTTTGTGCCATCAGCCATCACCACGTCAGTAGCGCCATCAATCGTCAGCGCCCGACAAACGGACTTGCGCCTCTATCAACAACGACTACAACATACCTTTAATCTGCTAATGGTGTCGAGCTACGGCATCTGCACGATTATGGCAGTCAGCGCTGCTATCATTGTTCCCCTAGTATTCGGTGCCGAGTATGCCGACGCTAGCCCAGTACTAATCATCCATATCTGGTCGCTGATATTTGTGTTTCTCACCCTGGCACGAGAAATCTGGATCATTGCCGAGGGGGTGACCTATGTGTCATTCGTAGCTAGTACTACGGGTGCGATCGCAAATTTTCTGCTCAATCTCTACCTGATCCCGCGCTATGGTGCCCTAGGTGCAGCGATCGCCACATTGATTTCCTATGGTTTGTCAGCCTATGGTGTATTTATCCTGGTGCCTAAATTCTGGTCCTTGGGAAAGATCATGACCCGCGCCCTGCTCTTGACATGGTTAATTCCTAGTCAACGCTGACCTGAACAAACCTACTATCGAGCACTGACGAAGCGTTCTTTAGCGATCGCCCGTAACATCTCCAGATCTTCCCGACGAGATACCGACAGTGGAATCATTTTTTGGATAGCCTCCAACAACAGAGCCGTATCCAATGGCTTACCTTGGTACAAGGCCCGATAAAGGGCTGTGATGATTGCCTGTTCAATCTCTGCACCACTGAACCCATCACTAGCGTTGACCACTGCCGCTAAGTCGAGTTGGGCTGGGTTTTGCTTGCGACGGTTAAGGTGAATTTGGAAAATGGTGGCGCGTTCTTGGGCATCGGGCAAATCGACATAAAAAATCTCATCAAAACGTCCCTTGCGCAGTAACTCTGGCGGTAATTGCGAGATGTCGTTAGCCGTAGCGACCACAAACA
>JANWZG010000449.1 GCA_025054735.1 Cyanobacteriota bacterium
GCCCCTAGCTGCGTATTCAGAGCGTTTGTAGCGATAGTCTCTGACCATGTTGGTACCGCCCGGTGAGACAACTTCAATTACTACCAGCGGGGGTGGCATATCGCGAGTAATAATACCGCGACTTTTTCCTTGCAGAGCGGCATAGCATTCGTCACCAAGTATAACTAGATCTGGCAGTCGTATGGTTGATCTGCGTCCGGTCACTTCAATTTCTACCCTATGGCACAGGAGAGAAATGGGGACAACCTTAGCAAGTTCAAAGAGTAGCCGTATAACAATCTGGGAGTTTTCTATGGATTCGCAGGGCATGGCAACTAAGGCTCCATCCACCAACTCGTAGCGGGTATCAGTCCCATCGTCATAGGCGAGATAGTCCTCAATGGTTAAGATCTGGGTCGGGGGTTGAGTAGCTAGAACCATGATGATTGCTCCTACATGAGGGTAATCGAGAGCAGGTAATTAATTGAATTTTAACTAAGTGGTGCCCTAGAGTTGATCGCAGCGCTGTTGGAGGATTTGCCGCTGCTTTTCGGCTTCGGCGAGGGCATCGCGGGCAGCTTGCACCACATCAGGAGCGGCGCGATCGATGAAGTTAGGATTGCTTAAGCGGGTCTTGAGTCCTTGAATTTCGGCATCGAGTTTGGCGATCGCCTTGTCTAGCTTGGCGCGCAACGCGGCAACATCGACCACACCAGCAAGAGGAACAATGATTTGGACAGTGCTGCTCACGCCGACGATTGTTTGTCCCAAAGCTGTGACATCTTGCTCTGCCACTACTTGTAGATCCTCCACCTTTGCGAGATCACGGATGTAGGTTTGTCCCTCAGAGAGGATTTGGCGCTCATGGGGATTGTCACTCTGCAAGATGGCCCGAATTTTAGTAGCAGGTTTGATATCTGCTTCTGCCCGCAGGTTGCGCAGGGTGCGAATTACACCAATCAGTAGCTCAAAGTTCTGTTCTAGTTGGGGATCAATGAAGTTAGAGTCTGCTTCTGGATAGGCTTGCAGTGCTAGGAAGGTGCTGTTTTCCGCACCCGTAAGGGTATGCCAAATTTCTTCCGTGATGTGGGGCATGAAGGGATGGAGTAACCGGAGAGTGCCGTCTAGCACCGATGCCAGGATGGATTGGGCAGTGCGACGATCGTCCGCATCTTCTCCCTGCAACCGGGACTTCACCAGTTCAATGTACCAGTCGCAGAAATCTCCCCAGATGAACTCATACAAGCCCTTGGCGGCTTCCCCTAGGCCAAAGGTGTCGATGTAGGTGCGGGTCTGTTGGATAGTTTGGTGATAGCGGGAGAGAATCCAGCGATCGGCGAGGGAATAGGTGTTAGGGGGAGGATCTGTGGTTTGCTGGCTAGAACCTAGAACCTGAAAGTTCAAACCTGCTAGATTCATCATCACGAATCGGGAGGCATTCCACAGTTTGTTGCTGAAGTTGCGAGAGGCTTCCACTGAGGCAGATTCATCGGTTTTGCGGTTGTACTCTAGGCGGATGTCTTGCCCTGCGCCCACGACTTCGCGCACAAGGGCGTAGCGCAGGGAGTCAGTGCCATATTTGTCAATTAGCAACAGGGGATCGATACCATTATTGGCGGATTTGGACATCTTCTTATTGTTCTCATCCCGCACAAGACCATGAATATAGACGGTTTGGAAAGGCATTTTTCCGGTGAAGTGTCCGGCCATCATCGTCATGCGGGCAACCCAGAAGAAGATAATATCGAAGCCGGTGACCAAGGTGGTAGTGGGGTAGTAGGTGCGGAGGTCGGTGGTGTCAGCAGGCCAGCCCAGGGTGGAGAAGGGCCACAAAGCAGAGGAGAACCAAGTGTCAAGTACGTCAGGGTCTTGCTCTAGTTGCACATCGGCACCAAACTGGGCGATCGCTTTTTCCTCTGCCTCTGCTTGAGTGCGGGCGACCACGAAGGGGGTGTCGTCGGTGATTTCACCATTGGTTTCGCTGATGGCATACCAAGCAGGAATTTGGTGTCCCCACCACAGTTGACGGGAGATGCACCAATCTCTTAGGCTAACAAGCCAGTCACGGTAGACTTTTGTCCAGCGATCGGGCACAAATACGGGCAGAGTGTGGTTGTCCAAAAAGTCCAGTGCCCGGTCT
Organism: Cyanobacteriota bacterium; assembly: GCA_025054735.1. Lineage (NCBI taxonomy): Bacteria > Bacillati > Cyanobacteriota > Cyanobacteriota bacterium. The sequence continues at coordinate 2,120 of JANWZG010000449.1, forward strand.
GCTAGGGGACGAATCTGCACAAACCATTGGGTAGAGAGCAGTGGCTCTACAGGCACCTTGCCGCGATCGCTGTAGGGCACGGAATGTTTGTAGTCCTCTACCTTCACCAGATAGCCCAGTTCCTCCAATTTTGCTACTACGTTCTTGCGGGCAACGAAGCGATCCTGTCCCTGGAATTCACCTGCGTTTTCGTTGAGGGTGCCATCTTTATTCATGATTGTGATCATAGGCAGGTTGTGGCGCTTGCCCATCTCAAAGTCATTGGGATCATGGGCAGGAGTAACTTTCACACAACCCGTGCCAAACTCAGCATCTACGTAGGCATCGGCAATGATGGGGATTTCGCGATTGAGGATAGGTAGAGTGACCGTTTTGCCCACGATCGCCCGGTAGCGATCGTCTGCTGGGTTCACTGCCACCGCTGTATCTCCCAGCATTGTCTCTGGGCGTGTTGTTGCTACCTCCACATAGCCAGAACCATCCGTAAGAGGATAGCGGAAGTGCCATAGGTTACCATTCACCTCGCGATTTTCTACCTCTAGGTCAGACACCGCCGATTGGCTAGCCGGACACCAGTTCACCAAGTACTTGCCACGATAAATCAACCCTTCCTCATAAAGGCGGGTGAATGCCTCCACTACGGCTTGGGAGAGTCCTTCATCCATGGTGAACCGTTCCCGCGTCCAGTCCACGGATAGCCCCAAACGACGCAACTGCCCAACGATCGTCCCCCCCGATTCTTCTTTCCACTGCCATGCCTGCTCCAGGTATGCTTGCCGTCCAATAT
>JANWZG010000450.1 GCA_025054735.1 Cyanobacteriota bacterium
CTGAGCACGGGCTTCCTGTTCCCGCTCAAGTGTTGCTTGAAGCACACTTTCAACAGTCATGCGTTCTTGAATTTCTTGGGCTAGCTGCGCATTAGCTTGTACTAGGTCAGCCGTGCGCTCTTGGACACGCTGTTCCAGTTCCTCAACCGCAGAGCGAATTATCTGTTCTGCACGCAGACGTTGTAACTCAGTCGCTGCCCTAGCGGCAAAGAGAGCTATAACGGTTTGAGCAACTTCTGGATTGTCTAAGGGACGATCGTGAATTACTGACAACACCCCTAACACTTGTCCCTGTCCATCCAGCAGCGGCACACCTAGGTAAGATTCTGCCTTCAGACTAGCTAAGCCTTCAGCCTGGGGAAACATGGCCTGCACCTGCTCTGGGTAATAGCGTGCTCCAGCCGTATTCACGACAGCTTCACAAGCACTTCCTGCTAAGGGGTAACAGACTAACTGGCCAAGCTGACCATCAACCCATGCTGCCAGTAACTGCATGTGGGGTGGTTGGATGTTAATTACCTCAGAAACCAGCACGTGGCGTACATTGAGGGATGCTGCCAGATTTTGCGCCAAGGCAGGAAAGAAATTGGCCCCTGTGGTGGAAGCAGTGCCCGATAAAATGCCCTGCAAAATTTGCTCTGCCCGTTGCCGATCGACAATTTCTTGCTGTAGCGCCCGGTTCATCTCCTCTAGTTCCTGGGGAGAGCGTAGTGCCAGGAATTGGGGCAGCAACTCCACAAGCTGTAATGCAGTGTAGCAAGACACTAGTGCTGTCAGGGCCTGTTCCACCCCTGAAACCCAATAGGCCGGATGCCACAGCGTCCAAACCTCCAGCAGGTGGCCCAATCCACAAAGGCTAATAAAGGCCCCAAACAGCAAAAACACCCTAGAAAAGGGAATCCCTTGACGCTGACGCACAAAGTAAACTAGCATCGCAGGAATAGAGAAGTAGGCGATCGCAATCAGCACATCACTGATTACATGTAAGCTAACTAGGGGTGTTTGCCATAGATAGCAGTGCCCATGAGGCATGTAGCTGTCAGGTGAAAGCAGAGTCTTTAAAGGCAGCCACGTAGGGTTCATGTCTGATAAGAGATATAGAGTGGACATGCTATGTAAACAAGCTATACATCACACGACCAGCAGAGCTTCATCACACGACCAGCAGAGCTTCATTTGATTTTTAATCTATATAAAGAATCGTAACAAAATGACTGGACTTCTAGCTTACAAGGGCTTGCAATCCGGCGACCATTGTGCAGACTACACGCTATGAGTCTATTTGTAACTGTATCGTAATTACTCTGAGGCAATTATCAAGATTAGGTAATGATTTCTGTTTCATAGCTGCAACGATGTTAACTTGATAGCAGTGCTAAGAGTCACGAATGCCTGCCTAGGTGAGTCTATGTACTTTCTTAGCAGGCTAAGGGGGGTATCAACTGACTCTAGAAAAACACAATGAGATACAACCGGTTGAGATGCCCATGTCTCAGTATTATCAGCAATCAGAGAGTAGCCCTACAAACAAGCTCTGCTGAGTTAGAGGAATACTTTACTTAAGATTCCACTACCTCTGGGATGGTAACTCTACCTATAGGGGGCTTTACACCACCTTCAACAATAGGCGTGCGATCGAAAAACTATGTTATAGGCGCATATCACTTTTGCCCTCAATCTACGTCCCTCTTCCAAGTCAGAAGAGAGACTGTAAGGTAGCTTGGCTCTCCTTCTTCTAACTTGGGCGCAGAGGCTGGGGTGATGAGGGCCTGCACAGGTGACACGCTCTCCTAATCACTATCCACCCACAATTTTTGAGTCATCGGCAAGCTAAGAACCCTCCAGTCTTAAAATTAGAGCTAGTAGTTCTAGCAATTCACTACACAGCATTAGTTATGACCCATGCCACTGATATGCTCAGCCTTGCCCGTTGGATGGCAGCCGACTTTAGCAACCAAGCTCAAGCTTTTGACAACCCACCCCTGTTTGCCCACATTCGGGTTTGCATGAGACCGTTGCCCGTGCAACTGCTGTCAGGAATCAGTTTCATTGTGGAACAAGCCTACGATTTCATGTTGAATAATCCCTATCGAATCCGGGTGCTGAAACTGGTGGAAACCAATGGTCGGCTAGAAATTGAAAATTACATGATTCACGGTGAAGAGGCATTCTATGGTGCCTCACGTGACTTGCCTCGCCTCTACAACTTGCAGGCTAGCCAACTAGAAAAATTACCTGGCTGCAACATGCGAGTTGAGTGGACAGGACATTCCTTCCGAGGTGAGGTGGAACCAGGTAAGGCTTGCATAGTGGTGCGCAAGGGCAAAACGACCTACCTAGATAGCACCTTTGAAATCGACGGCGATCGCTTCATTAGCTACGATCGGGGCCGCGACCCAGAAACCGATGAGCACGTCTGGGGGTCGCTGGCGGGGCCATTTGAGTTTGTACGTTGGACTAGCTTTGCCCATGAAGTAACGCTGTGACCCTAGTTTAAAACCAGATTAGTCACTGGGTACACAAACCTGATAGAGTGAGCCATTATGAGCAAGTTGGAATTGAGATGAAGGTCTTAGTTATTGGTGGCGACGGGTATTGTGGTTGGGCTACAGCACTGCATTTGTCCAATCGAGGTTATGAGGTTGGCATCCTAGATAGCTTGGTGCGCCGACATTGGGATTTAGAGCTATGCATCGAGACATTGACACCAATCGCGCCCATTCAGCAGCGGTTGCAACGGTGGAAAGCTCTGACCGGCAAGACAATTGATCTGTTCATTGGCGATATTACCAATTACGATTTTCTCATCAAGTCCCTGCGTAGATTTGAACCCGATGCGATCGTCCATTTTGGCGAACAGCGTTCTGCCCCTTTCTCCATGATCGATCGTGAACATG
>JANWZG010000451.1 GCA_025054735.1 Cyanobacteriota bacterium
CGGGACGTTTGTAGCGAGGACTTTAGTCCTCACCTAGTGTTGTCGGCGGCATCTACGGTTTGCCGGGACGTTTGTAGTGAGGACTTCAGTCCTCACCCAGTGTTGTCGGCGGCATCTATGGAATGTCGTGCCCTACAGGCTGTAGAGTTGATAGTGTTTTTCTGGCACTAGGAACTAGATACTGACTGAGCGTAAGGGCATCAACACCCAAGTCGGTGCGCTCTTGGGCAGCAAGAATACCTGCCTGAGCGTGCCACCAAGTAGCCGTATAGGTGATGGCAGTAGCGTGATGAGTACCCGACAGGGTTGAGGGTTGAGCAAGTAAGCCTGCGATCGCTCCTGTCAGCACATCGCCACTGCCACCTCTGGCTAGAGCGGGGGTACTGTTGGGGTTAATCCAAGTGCAACCGTCGGGCTGGGCGATTGTAGTGCGTGCTCCTTTAAGCAGAACAATCGCGCCGCTCTCCGTGGCTGCCTGCTGGACAAGGGTGATGCGATCATGGGTCTGGAGGTGGGGAAACAGCCGCCTAAACTCGCCCATGTGAGGAGTCAGAATAGTGGCAGCCGGGCGCTGGGCAATCCGTGGTATCCACGGCCTACTAGCATCGTCTGCACCAGCGGTCATGGTGGCTAGCACGTTTAGTCCATCAGCATCCAGCACCAAGGGACGAGTATCAGCTAGAATTGCAGACACAACTGCACCTGCATCTAAGCTAAGGCCAGGACCGCAGGCGATAGCACTATAGTTGCTAGTCAATAGCTCCGTCATAGCACTGGGCACAATCGTGCCCTCACTAGTTTCTGGGCAGCCAATGACAACAGCGTCAGGCATATGGGCTAAGACTAGAGACTTAAGAGATGTGGGCACAGCGATCGTCAGCATCCCTACGCCTGTTGCCTTTGCCCCTAACCCAGTCAAAATGGCAGCACCAGGATAGCGACGTGAGCCAGCAACAATCAACAGGTGACCCATGTGATACTTGTGGGTAGCCGGGGGACGGTGTAGTGGTAGGTGGACGATTGCCATGGCAGGCGTAATTCGCTGTACAGGGGGTGATTCACCTACGACAGCAGTAATCTCTGGCAGAGGACAGTCGAAATCAATTAATGTGGCCTCGCCAACATAGTCTAGGGCGTGATCCTGCAATAGCCCTCGTTTCCATAGACCTAAGCAAAGGGTATGGGTAGCTCGAATGGCCGTGCCTAGCACTTCACCGGTGTCGGTATGCAGTCCTGAGGGCAAGTCGATACTAGCGACCGGTATCGACCACTGGTTTACTTGGTCAATGGCTGCTGCGATCGTCCCTTGCACAGGGCGAGTGAGGCCAACTCCAAACAAGCCATCAATCAGCAAATCACAGGTTTGCAACGGGTCAAGGCGATCGTAGCAGGGAATACCCAAACTCGTAATGTAGCGAAAATGACTAGCAGTTAGCTCCTTTAAGGTAGTTACAGGACAGTAAACCTGAACGCTATAGCCTTGATGATGTAATTCTCGCGCTACGACAAGGGCATCACCACCATTATGACCGGGGCCTACTAACAGGCCCACGCACTTTGTGCTGCTTAGAGGATACCACCTCACCAACTGACGGGTAATTAAGCCAGCAACCTTCTCCATCAGTGCTGCTACAGGCATTCCAGCCGCAAACAGACGAGCCTCGATCGCCTGCATCTGCTCTGCGGTTACAACCCAACGTTGCCGCTGCTCTTGCTGGTCGCTAATGGCGGCTGGGTTAACGTTCGTAGTAAACTCGTGCATCTAAGCCATAGCCCCGGAGATAGCGGTTCCACTCTTCAGCCGCACCCCGATTTGGAAATGGCCCCATGGCTATGTGGGGGCCAATGGGTTGAGTACGGGAAAAAAAGGTACCCGGCTGTGCTCCCAACTGTTGCAAGCGATCGCCGATAGTTGACAATTGCTCACCTTGTCCAGGGATGACAACAAAATAATAACCCGAAAAGTTAGGCTGACTAGTAACGGGATTAACCTGTGTTTGAACAGCAGAACTAGAGCTATAGACCTGGGACGGAATTACAGAAGTAGCGATTGCAACACCTGTAGCCGGTGTTGAGGGGGCTGTGAACGTTATGCTCTGAGCTGCATCAACCATGCCCGGTGATGTTGAAAATGCAACTGGCGGCGCTGACAGACCAGGTTGTTCACCCCCAAAACTAGCCACACTACCACCACCTGCCGTTTGCCAGCCTGCAATTAACTCAACCTGAGCTGACAGTCCCAATACTTGCAGTTGGCTGGCTCGCTGCATGGCATTACCTTGACCCACAAATGCTCCCGCTTGAATCACAGATTGCCCATTTCGCAGTCGGCGAAACGCACCTGGCTCAACTTGGCGCACCTGAGCTAGGGTAGCTTCATCCCCACCAGACACGTACACAACATAGACATTGCCTAGCTCGGCTGCCGGATTAAACGACGTAACAGAGAGAGGCAGCGGGCTGTCTAGACTAGGCAGCACAGGCACTGGCAATGGATTTCCGGTGACAACTGTAGGGCTGTATTGAGCTTGAACAGGAAATGCCACTGCTGCCACGCTACCCAGCACAGCTACTATTACACTAGTCACAACAACGATCTGCTGCTTGGGCTGATCATTACATAGGTAATTCTGTGTTGAGCAGTGCATTATAACAGCCCTCCATAGTCAGGGACAGAGCCTTAGATAACTCAGAATGCGGCTCAGTGTAGCATTGCTTTTTGAGAACAGCACAGCAATCTCTGAAATACATGTCATCGATTCCCATCCCTTGGAGAGTGACGATCGGAGGCGATCGTAATTGAGTATTCTGATAACAACAGATGAGTAGTCCCTACATCAACAATTGCCATCATGACTAATTTGTTTATTCCTGTGATTTTGGGGACAGT
>JANWZG010000452.1 GCA_025054735.1 Cyanobacteriota bacterium
CGAAAACGCCAATTTACCTGTGCTACGAGGAAAAGCGGGCGATCGCCACCTCGCTGTTCCCACTAATCCCAGCCCTGCTAACCCACAAGCAACGATCGCTAAGAGCAGAAACCGTGAACCAAGTACGTAACCTTGCCGTGAGCGTCGCAGTTTCATAAGCAGCTAATGGCTAGCGATAGCATACTGTACCCAATCTGGCTGCCATTGTAGCGTTGACTCGCTGTGAGACGCTCATTTAGCATCGCAGAGAGACTGATAAACTGCCATGGTTTCAGCAGCAGTTTTTTGCCAACTAAACTGGCTAGCCCGTTGTTGTCCTTTGGCAATCAGCCGATCGCGCTCACTTGGATTGTTAAGCACCCACAGAAGCTGATCGATGAGTTCATCGGGTTGTTTTGGGTCAAACAGCAAGCCAGCATCGCCCACGACCTCTGGAATGCTAGCGCAATTAGCCGCAATCGCCACTGTTCCACATACCATCGCCTCCAGGGGTGGAATGCCAAATCCCTCGTATAGAGACGGATAGACCAGCGCTAGACTGTGATGGTACAGGGTAGCCAGGCAGCGATCGTCTACTAAACCAGCGTGATGAATGCGATCGCCCAACCGCAATGCAGCAATATGAGCCTGTTCTTCAGCACTGAAGGGTGAACCAACTACACACAGAGTTAAATCTCGATAGTTCTGGACAATCACGGCTAATGCCTGTAACAACCCATCAAAGTTTTTATAACCACGGCGACCACCAACATAGAGCAAGTAGGGTTGCCTCGGGGTTACGGGTGCTGCGCTGACCATGCTGGGGTGTAAATCGGTAGCTAGGTAGGTTACTGTAGTCTTAGCTTCTAGATGGGGATAGCGTTCTAGCAGGTCTTGACGAGTATGCTCAGAAATGCAGAGGATAGCTTGCGCTGCGTGGACTGCCTGACGCTTACATTCAGTGATAGTGCCCAAGGGGTCTAAGTCTGCTGCAAATCGTTCAGTAATCATGTCCCAGACGGTGATAACGAGCGGATAGGAAACTCGAGCAAATGCTTGGTTGGTGAGCAAGCTATAGTAGGTTGGATGGATGATATCAGGACGAGTTTGAGCAGTAACCCATCGGAAGTAATATGCACCGAATCGACCAGAAATACGGCTAGGCAAGAGCCGCGATCGATAAAGACACAGCCTGAGCCTAGGATGAGCGATCGCAGTTACAGGGTTACCATAGCAAGCCATGACCGTCGGAGTGACTGTTGCAGGCAGATGACTAATTAGATTATTGAAGTATCGGTTAATACCACCCACAAACAAATGGGTATACACTAGCCCGTCGTACAAAACTCTCATCCTGACTATCCCTATCTACATTGACCCTACCTGCCGATAGCAGCTTTGAGTCGCTGAGCCAAGCTTGATGGTAACAGGTGCTTAAGCAGTTGCCTACCATGCTGCTGTGCTAGGAATGGCAAGTATGACCATGCCCAATAGCCTATCCATCGCCACCATAGGGTGATTTGCAGGGTGATTTGTTGGCTGGCATCTGACTGCACCGATGAGAGTGTTAGCGATCGCGACACAGGAGACTGCCCAAATTGGTCAAGTAATTGCTGGAGATTGTGGGTTAAGGTAGCTTGGGAAAATTGCTCAGCGATGGTCTGGCGGGCCGCTGCCCCTAGCTGACGGCAACGGGCACGATTGTTGTATAGCTCCACAACATAGTCAGCAAAATCCTCAGCCTGATCAGCAATCAAGCCATTTACCCCATGCTGAATTGGGGAACTTGCCGCTACATTCCGCAGGGCAATCACTGGCACACCGTGAGCCATCGCCTCCACAATTTTGGTCTGTTGTCCTGTGCCACCAATCAGCGGACAAATGGCAAAGGGACTATCAGCATACACAGGGGTCAAGTCAGGCACGAAGCCAGTCAGATTAATGCCCTCTGCCGGAAACACCTCGCGGCAGGCAGAGCCAACTACCTGGAGTTGAAACTGGGGCAGGCGCGATCGCACCAAGGGCAATATCCGCAGAGCAAAATAGGCATAGCCCTGCAAATTAAACGGATTGCCACCGATGGCAAAGATTGGCTGTCCGCTGTAGGTGTTGCTGACGGGGGGAACAGTTGCCACCATGGGCAGATAGGCTACCTGGGTATGCTGAGTATGGCGGCGTATGAGATCTGCTTCAGCAGGGGCAATGGCAATTGTATAGTCAAACTGATCGAGAATGTGGTATTCTATGGGATCCGCTTCCAGGCCAAGTTGCTGATAGCAAGACTCATCCAGGGCAGGGGGAGCAAGCTGGTTTGGATCCAATGGCAGTGTTTTGATATAGCCTTGCAGTGCCAGACGCATCCTACGGTTCAGGGTGCAGAGGTCGATCGTGTCGATTAGCCGACAGGCAGTACGAAATTCCTGCCCGATCGCCAACTCTCCCCAAAACCCATAGTTCACTACCACTACAGAGGGTTGGAGCTTGCGAAATACTTGCCGAAACTGCTGTCGTAACCCCAGTGGGGTGTAGCTGTCCCAATAACGACGATCGCTGAGGGCGCTAAATCGTACTGCCAGAAAGCGCTCAAATGCCGTCCCTTGATAGACTTCCACCTGTACATCCAGAGCTGCCTGAAGTGTTTGGAGTGCGGCGCGATCGTCAACAGGCCAAGGATGATCGCTAAACAGATCTGTCCCTAGCAGGGTGATGCGATACCCCAGGGTTTTCAATGCTGTTAGCACAGTTAAGCAGCGCCAATGGGCGCCTGTTTTGGGGGGATAGGGATTGTGGGGAAAAAACACCAGTGCTGCTGGCTGAATATCTGTCCTCTGAGTCATAGCAGATCACACCTCAACCCAAGGACGATCAACCACACGCGATCGTCGGTGCTGTATGG
>JANWZG010000453.1 GCA_025054735.1 Cyanobacteriota bacterium
TACCAGAGACTAAAGGTCAGTTGATTGTGAACGTTGGAGCGGTCTTGGGCGTTGGTGTGGAAATAGCGCAGGGTATCGTTCATCCAACCCATGTTCCACTTGAAGTTGAAGCCTAGACCTCCCATGCTGGTTGGGTAGGAGACTTTTTCCCAAGTGGTGGACTCTTCAGCGATCGACAAAATTCCTGGATAGTACTGGAAAATCACCTCATTAAGCTGCCGCAGAAAGCTAACTGCCTCTAGATTTTCTCGTCCACCATAGGCGTTTCTCACCCATACCTCCCGCTCATAGTCTAGATAGAGCATAGAGGCCACAGCATCTACCCGAATGCCGTCGATGTGATACTTGTCAAACCAAAACAGGGCACTGGCAATCAGAAAATTGCGCACTTCATTGCGCTCATAATTGAACACTAGAGTTCCCCAGCCTTTATGTTCGCCCTTACGCCAGTCGGCATATTCATACAGGTGAGTGCCATCAAACATGGCTAGGCCGTGGGCATCTTTGGGGAAGTGACCCGGCACCCAGTCAATGATGACACCGATGCCTTCTTGGTGGCAGCGATCGACAAAATACATGAAATCTTGAGGAGTACCATAGCGTGAGGTAGGCGCATAGTACCCCACTACTTGGTAGCCCCAAGAGCCATCAAAGGGATGCTCAGTAATGGGTAATAGCTCGATATGGGTAAAGCCAATGTCTTTAACGTAGGGGATGAGGCGATCAGCCAATTCGCGGTAGGTGAGAAAGCGTGCACCTGGCTTGTGGGGTACAGCAACTGCCTGTCCCTGCTCTGGTGGTGTATTCAACCCAGAGTGGAGCCAAGAACCCAAATGTACCTCGTAAACAGAAATGGGTAAATCTTGGGGATTAACCTGCTGACGTTGCTCTAGCCAAGCTTGATCGTGCCAAGTATAGGTCAAATCCGTAACGATCGAGGCAGTTGCAGGGCGTATTTCTTGCTGATACCCGAAGGGATCCGTTTTGAACCACACGTCACCACGGGCATTTTTGACCGCATATTTATACTTCTCACCTGGCTTGAGATTGGGCACAAATATCTCCCAAATTCCCATGCGGTTGCGAGTCATAGGGCATTTGTGGACATCCCAGTGATTAAAATCGCCGACTAGGGTTACCCCTTGGGCATGAGGTGCCCATACAGCAAAGTGCACACCGGGTTTGCCATCCTGCTCTGTTAAGTGTGCGCCTAGCTTTTCGTAAATGCGATAATGAGTTCCTTCCCCAAACAGATAAGCATCAAGATCAGTGAACCAGTCAGTCTGTTGAACGGTTGTCATGGTTATGAAAATCACTTTATTTGCGGTGGTTTCCTGGTGGTTGCATGCCTACAGTTCCAAACCTGTGTCTGCAAACAAGTCAGTTAGGTCTTTCCCCATAAGCTGATCTTGGTACAACATACTCAGGCAGCGCTTAGCAAAGTTATCGTCCGTTTGAATTTTGTGGGCAAGAAAATTCTTTACCGATTCAGCAGTAACTGCCTTGGGAGTGTAGAGATGTTCAATGTCTGCTAGCGATCGGGTCAACATCAGATCTTTCTCGTGCACTTCATCTTCGTAGACTACCTCTTTGCTCATCCATTCCCAGTCCACTCGTTGGATCCAGAGCTTTTCTCCGGTGTAAATGGAATTTATATTGATGGTCAAGTCGTCAGTTACCCACCAGTAGGTATCTGCGTCGTCGTACATATGCCCATATAAGCTATTGGGCAGGGTGACATGACGGCCCGAAAAGGTGCGGATATTAGCGTTGGCATTAGCAGTTGTGCGATAGGCTAACTTCAAGCGCAAGTACAGTCCTTCTTTCTCATACTTGTTTTTACGAGGGAGCAAGTGATGAAAACTAATAGCAGCACCGGCCCCATAGAGTTCTAGCAGTCCCTGACCGCGATCTAGGTACCAATTGTCACCATAGATGGCTGCTTCTGTGACCCAAGCTGTGCCACTTTGACCCAACACATCAGTTTGTTGCGCCTGATAGGGACGGGGCATGATTGTCTTGCGCACACAGGGAAAGAATTCTCTCTGAAGTTCCATCAACCACCTTCGCGATCGGTAAATTTGCAGCCTATGGGTTACGGTTTGTAACCTGTGACATATGTAATTCTTGAAGGGATTCTCTGTCAAGTCTTCTCTGTGGGTAGCAGATAACCTCAAACTGTTGATCCCCTCAAGTTACTTTCCAGATTGAGCTTCTCAGACACGTTTTTGCAACTGTTGTTACAGAGCCATACTGGATAACGTCTAATGTTCTAGCTAGAGTCTTGCCTGTGACTCAAAAGCTCAGTGAGATGGCGCTAATGGTTCTAGAGTTCCTTCTGCTAGCGCTTCAGCTCTACTTAGCGGCATAGGGTAGCTGACAAGTTACGCTTGGGGAGCTATGACTAGGAGGAAAAACTGGTTGACTGACAAGTCTTTTTTGTAGGTTGGGTTGAATAACGTGAAACTCAACACCAGCCTAGGTTCTATTGGGTTATGCTATTGCTAAGCTAGCCTATAGGAGAATAGGAGTTTCCAAAGTTTTGTCAGGCAACTAGGAGGAAAAGTCAAGATTTCTTAACCAGTAGTTAGTCTCCAACACGAAAGACTAACGAGTTACTGCTGAGTTACTGCCAGTAAATTTACGGTAGCGTCCTGCTGTAGATGCAGTAGCATGAGGCATAAAGATAGGGTATTACCCCTCATCCCATCTAAGCTGGGCACATGATAACCCAAAAAATTTTCAAGAAATCTTTAAAAAAGGGGTTACACCCCTCACCCCATTAATGCCATAATAGTCTGTGTAGATGCACCCTGATGGCGGGGAGAGTCGCTAGAGGCTCTCCCTTTTTCTTATCTGCTATTCAGTCA
>JANWZG010000454.1 GCA_025054735.1 Cyanobacteriota bacterium
TAGCCCATAAACTACATCACCCAAGCCCCCCGCTTTAATCACAGGGGCGCATTCAGAGGCAATTTGTACGATGTACATTCCTAATCCTCACTTTTATACAGACCTTCTACACAGCGTTGTGAAATGTTCTAGGGAGTGTTTAAGTCGTTGCAGGAAACAGTTATTTTTTACAAAAGTATACATTTTGCAGGGAGCGATTTTGCTGGATAAATTCTCCCACGATCTGCCCACCTCGCTTGGGATTTTTGTCAGGGCTGGTAACCAGCGATGCTTAGGATTCAGCACTTAATTCAGCTTACTGAAGCAGACAATGGGACGAGAGAGGACAGGTATAAGGGTGAAATATGCTCTGCTAGACAAAAGACTGGGACTTAGCACTCTGATCGAGCATCACAGATAGTTTCGCAGGCGATCGAACCCGTTAAGCTAGGTTGGTTCTTCTAGCGAAGGTACCCTAGCTACAGCAGGTGTAGGGCGATAGTAGCTGGCGATCGTTGCCATCATTAGCCACCATAGAGTGTTCACCTCTGGACGGAACCAGACAGTATCCACTAAGCCATGACCTAACATTCCAAACAGGGTGGAGATGGCAGCTATCAGCCAGAGTGCTTGGGGATTCCCGGCCTTACGCAGGTGTTGCAGTTGACTCAACCCCTGATAAACAGTAACGATCAGTAGCCATAGAAAACAGGTTAACCCTACCAAGCCAGTCTCTACAGCTACTTCTAGGAATACGGAATAGGCTCCTAGAGCATTGAACTTGGGGCGTTGAAATAGGACATAGACTTGACGAAAGGCTACATTTCCGGGGCCGATTCCCAGAATAGGATAGGCACGAATCATGTCCAGCACGGCAATCCATACGTTAATACGAAAGTTGTTGCTGGTGTCACCGCGTCCTAGGAACATGCTAAGGACACGATCGCGCACGGGAGCTACGAACAGAACAGCCAACACAACTACAGTTATGGATCCACCCAGCACAACGGGCAATGCTAATTTGCGCCAGACCCTAGGCAGGTGAACACTCCACCAATCCACCAGCAGCACTGCCAGCACAAACATGGCCACGACCATGCCAATCCACCCACCCCGGCTAAAGGTAACGAGCATACAGGCACTATTGACCCCGAACATGACGATCGCCAACAGCTTTGGTAGCCAACCTTTCCATGCAACGATCGCCACTGCGCTGAAGACAACGGCTGGAATCAAATAACCTGCCAGTAGATTAGGGTTGCCTAGGTAGCTGTAAACGCGGGTGGTTTTAGAGAGTGGAGAGGTGGGGTCAACCCAAGTGGCCAAGGCTTCTGCTCCAAAGAACCACTGCCGGAGTCCGTAGCTGCTGACCAGCAGAGCAACATGTAAGTAAAGGGTGATGATCCAATTACGAATTTGGGGCGATCGCAGCACCCGCGCCATCAGCGCAAATCCTAGGAGATACAGGGTAAACTTAGCCAGTCCAGGAATGGCGGCGTTTCTCACTGGGGATAGGGCAGTAGCCACAATAGTAACCCCCCAATAGAGCAAAACTAGCAAATGAATGGGGGTGAACCCAAGTTGGGCAGGGCTTGTATCGCCACTCGTTGCCCCGGTCTGTTCTTGAGCATCAGCATGGGCAGATAGGGAAGCTGTGGAGGAGCGATCGTCCGTAATGGTCAGCAAAAACCACCAGCCGCCGCAGGCAGCCAGCAACAACCCTGTAAGAGCATTCGGCACAAATGGAGCCAACCCGAATAGCAAAATCAGCAATATGCCACCAATAACCTCCGCATGGCGCATAAGCCAGCTACTTTTACGCCAGGTTTGCAAGGCACCAATCCACCGATGAACATAGCTAGCCCCAGCCCAGGTTTGTAACGGCAATGTGGCCAGAGTTACTGCATTCCACAGCGGCAGCAGGGGACGCAGCACTGATATTTTTAATGACTCCACTAGCATAGACAACCAGAGACATACCCACAATGGGTACAGAATACAGTATTTAGGAAATAGAAGGTTAGTACCTTGCCATCATAGAACTTGGTGCCTACGGTGGTACTGTAGATTTCCCATTAGCTAGCGTCTGGCCTAGGGATTGCAATAGGAGCAGTAGGTAGGGTCAGCCGTGTATTGACCATCAGGGTATAGCTTTTCTTGAGAATAGCCACACCGACGACAGTGATACACGATCGCCAAGGTTAGAGTTGTGGGTGATTGGCAGAGGGCACAGGGTAATCCAGGCTGGCGATCGCGCCCTGTAAATCCTGGTGCACCACACTGAGGGCAACTCTGCTGGAGGTTAAAGAGCAAATCTTGAGTTGCCTCGGCAATCACCTTCATGCGCGTTGGGTTCATGTGTGCACGCATGTCTGTTTCTAGGTGAACGCTACCGTCGCTGGTCTGCTGTGCCAATTGCTCAACGGCTGCTTGCAGATGGTCATAGTCGGTAATGCCTTTGATAATGTGACTGGGATCTTTAGTCGATCGCTGGGTCATTGCGACAAGACCGTGGTGAGGAAAGCCAATTGCTTTAGCAAAGGCGATCGCCTCCGCTAAGGAGTGCACTGTTTCGTGGCGAAAGTTTGTATTCGTGCTGGTGACTTGACCCACAATCTCTAGGTCATGCTGAGCATCTAATAGCACAACCACCTCCCGGTTTATGGGTAATCCCGGTAACCAAGGATGAGGGACAAAACTGCCCTCACTCGCGATTGCCAACGTTTCTCCCGTGATTTCCATAGCAGCTTTAGCTTTGAGGCGGGCTGTCTCAATTTGATCTCCCGGTCGGTCAATATCACGGGTAAAGGTGCCAAAGCGATCAGTATCAAAATGCTCAGGGACTTGTACCTGCACTCCCAACGCTTCCATAAGCAG
>JANWZG010000455.1 GCA_025054735.1 Cyanobacteriota bacterium
GTATCGTGACCCGGTGGAAAATCTGCAACAGGCTGTGTTGGCCTATCAAGAGGCATTGCGCTATCGGACAGAGGATGCCGACGCGAAAAAACGAGCGGCTACCCAAAATAACCTCGGAACAGCCTACTGGCACTTAGCACAACATCAACAGCCTGTCATCTATCTGCGACAGGCGATCGCGGCCTACAGTGAGGCTCTTCAGTTTTACAGTCCTGACGAGGATAGCCTTACCTATGCCATGGTGCAAAACAACCTAGGCACAGCCTACTGGAACTTGTCACAACATGAGCAACCTGTTGAGTTGCTCCAACAGGCAATCGCAGCCTATGATATTGCCCTCCGCTATCGCACGGCTGATGCTACGCCCGTTGCCCATGCTGCCACCCAAAACAATCTGGGCACGGCTTACTGGCACTTGGCAAATCACCAGAAACACCAGCCTGCCATCTATCACCAGCTTCTCCAGCAAGCGATTGCAGCCTATCTCATCACACTCAACACTGCCAACAAGGTACCCCCTGAGCAGCTCAGCTTTGACCTATTTGCTACCCACAACAATCTAGGGCTAGCCTATTACCAGTTGGCGATCGACAAACAAAGCCCCCTCACAGCCGAAACCCGTCTCAATCACCTAGACTTTTCCCTCCATCACCACCTTCAAGCTTACAACGGCTGGCAATCCCATCCAGACTATGCCCAAGCTGCTCTTGCTTACGTTATCCAAACGCTGCGAGCATTCCACAGTGAGTTTGGCCTCCAGGGTCAGAGCCGTGGTCTCTCAAAACTACCAGCCCATTTGTTGCCCCAAGTGCTACCACGGTTATAACTACATGACATATAGTTATAGGTTTAGCCTAGCTATGGCGATCGAGTTAGCTAGCAGAGCGCTTTGGGGCGCAATGTGTAGGCTATTACCCCTCTTCACGATTACTAGTAGTTGATTTATTATCCCTTATTACTTATTGCAGAAACGTGTTTTTACTGATCCCTGTGGATGGACGAGTTGCTAGGATTCCGAGTGAATGATAATCTGCCTGTGTGAGTGGCCTTGGCAAAGGTTGACCATGAGACAGTTCAGGGGGCAATTGGCAACGGTATTGAATTGATCTAAGCTCTTAGACTATTGGAGCTACGTTCATGTCTGTTGCACCTGCTAAGCGAACTAGTGAGTTGTGACGAGAGACACAAAATTCTGGTGGCACTTGTCTCCAATCGATGTCACACCAACCGATAGGATCAGATGTAATGGGAGGGCTATAGCCTTACCACATTTAAGGATGCTTATTTATGGTTAGCAACTGATCTCGCTATGAAGAAGACTGGCACTACTATGACACCAATGATTCAGCAATCGGACAGAAATCCCTTTGATACTTACCGCGACCCCGTTACAGGTCGGTGGTGTGTTGTTTTACCTGCCAAGTCAGACAATGACGATAGCCAACCTACGCCGCCTTCAGAGTCTTCCCATTGAGCATCGTTCTAGCCTGTCAAGTTGTTAGCTAGCTGTGGCAAACTATTCAAATAGTTTGGTTATCTCGATTACTGGATTTGAGAGAACTTGGGATGCTTACGCTGTCAATGGCGGTTGTAGACGTTGATTAAATTAGTTGACTAGTGAGACGTTTGATCATGCTAGCCCGACCTGCGATCGTTGCTACCGTTCCCGTTGTTTGAATAAAGACTTTGCTGGAGAATAGCTTACTGAGGCCAGGGCGTTCGTAGATGATGCAATCGCTGGCTTCAGTTCGTTTACTGTCAGACTCGCTGTTAGCATTCGATATTGGCCGATAGCCCATTGCTTCTAGCAAGGTAGACAGCTTGGTTTGGGTAGTAGGCTCCAGCGGTATGGAAACCTGAATAGTGCGGTTGACATAGGCACCCAAAGCACCCGCAGATATGCTTGAGATGAGACTGATAGCGTAAGTAATATCAGTTGGCAGTGGCTCAGTGACCCCCTTCTTGAGCACGATCGCCACTACCAGGTAAGTGAAAGCAAAGTAGTAGAGAAACGTAGGAAAAACACCAGGCCCAGACATAGGCAGACTCATCATGAATAACTCATCATGATATAGAAGTTTGACGTAGGAACAATGATTCTCTCTAGGAAGAAAATGTTGAGAAAGCGAATCTAACATTCCTGCCAGCGAATCTTGAACCTATGACTTACCATACTAGTGATTCGTTCAAAATCTGACTGAGCATCATAATCTGTGGAAAACATCTGTGGAAAATACATAAACAATCTGTGGACAATACATTATCAGGTGTGGGTGTATATAAGTGTGGGTGTAACCTGATAGTGACGACTTAAGCTAGGTATTGAAATGCTCGTTGCCGCTCAGTCTGACACTCACGTCGGATGTTGACGATAACTCACCAAGATGTCGTAATGATGTTCCACCAGTTGCAACTTATAGGATCGATTAGTGGTGTGGCTCTGTTGACTGGAGTTTTAGCCATGCCTGGACGATCGCTATCCCAGCCAGCCCCCAGCGCCACAAGTGCCACCAGCAACACGACAAGCGATGTGACCTTAAAAGTTGGTGTTGTGCAGCGGTTTGGGACAAGACCCAGCGATCGGCTATTCATTAGGGCACTACCAGGAGATGCTCTAGTGCTTAGGTTTCAAACTGGGAACCAACCGCAAACACTGACCACACCTAACCTAGTTGTAGATGTAGTGTCGCAACCGTTACCAGAACCCCAGTTAGAGGAACGTGTTATCTTTGGCACTTATCGTAGTTTTGAAACAGCGGAAGATACTGCTAATCGTTGGCGATCGCAGGGCATAGCAGTTGAACTAGCTCAGCCTAATCGTTGGCAAGTATGGGCAAAGCGAGATGTCTA
>JANWZG010000456.1 GCA_025054735.1 Cyanobacteriota bacterium
ATTGACCAACTGCCTGCGACTCCAGATACCCTGTGGTTGAGACTGCTGGGACGGGATAGTGTGCAACAGCAGGCGATCGCCGAACTGTTGGCTCGACCGCGCAGTGACCCCTACCGGGAGCGGGTGTTGCAACTGTTAATAAACTGGCGGGTTACAATGGAGCTACGGGAACTGCAACTGAATACCGATGAGGAGAGCGGACTGATGGTGGCATTGTCACAGGCCTACTACGAATGGGAAACCTTGAAAATCCAGGAAGGGATTCAGCAAGGCATTCAGCAAGGCATCCAGCAAGGCATTCAGCAGGGCAAGCTGGAAGGAGAGTTAAGGACTGTCTTACGCCTGCTTGATCGGCGCTTTGGCCCCCTGAGTGAGGAGTGCCGTACCCGCCTGCAAGCCCTCTCTCTGCAACAGGTGGAGGACTTGGCCGATCGCCTGTTGGACTTTGCCACCGCTGCCGACCTAACCGCTTGGGTGCAGACCTTGGACAATCGACTATCTCAAGTGAGCGATCGTCTCCAGCAGCAATGGCCTGAGCTGTCCCCTGACCTACACCGCCAAGCCCACCAGCTTGCTCCCCAGCAACTCACTGCCTTACTGGAGACCCTGCCCCAGCTTGCCAACCCGGACGATTTGGCTGCTTGGCTGCAAACTCAGCAACCCGCTGAATCATGAAACCACGAAGACACGAAGAGCACAAAGAGATTCACATTTTTCCCTTCGTGTCCTTTGTGCCTTTGTGGTGATTCACTCTTTCCCAGTACCTTACAACGTTGTCCACCAAGCTCGCAGCGCCTGTACTGCTACAGCTTCATCATCCTTTAGTCCCATCAGTTCAACCAGTGTGCGAATAAAACACTCAATCAAGCGACCAGAAAATTCATGAGCTGCATTGAATTTCATCCAGTTCCATCTCGCCCAAATCCTTGGCGGCTTGGGTAGCCTGCCGAAATACACGTCCCAAGCGCTGGAGAAAAGCTACATCTCTAACCATGCCAAGTCCTGCGCTGATCTAACCAGAGGGTGTCATAGGGTTCCTTCAGTCAGTAGGTGGTTATTGGTGTGATTACTGATAATTCCCGGTAAGGATGCCCCTAGTTTTGCCCAATCTTATAGATCGGGTAGATCATGAACAGAAAACCCTAGGGCTGTTGCTACCTGCTCTCGGCTCAAGCCCAGGGCTAGGAGGCGAGCGATCGCATCCCGACGGGCTTGGGCTTCCTGTTCTGCCCGTCGAGCTTCCTGTTCTGCCCGCCGAGCTTCCTGTTCTGCCCGTTGGGATACTTCTACGTAGTTCTCAAATCGCTGCCCATCAGGGCGATAGATTTCCAATGTCCCACTGCTGGTCTCTAGCCGAATGCCCAGCCTAGGGCTGACCCAGCCAGCCATATTAGCGATGGGAATCAGCCTACTGTCTTGCCGTAGCCAGCCCTGGAGACGATTTCTGTCTGGGTCGTAGAGGTAGTAGACTTGTTGCTTAATAAAAACGCTTGAAAGCAAAACACAAACTACTTTCCCGATTCTTATCCCAGTTAAGCAGCTTCTAAATAGAAGTTCCATAATCCTGCTGCGGTAAGCATCAAGCGATCATCAAAATCAGGCACACGATTCCTATAAATGGCAGAAACCGCGTTGTACCGCTTCATCCCAGCATGGGCATGTTCGCAAACAACCCGTTGACGGCTGAATTCCTTGTTCTCCTGCTTTTGCTGCTCACTCAACTCCTTGCCTTTCGGCTTCTTATGGGGCAGATGGATGTTCACAAACTCCTTGTGCAACCCCTGAAACCCTAAATCTCCCTCAATGCTCACCTCATCGGGGATGTTCTCTACCACCTCGGCTTCATCGAGTTGCCGTTTGTCATGCACCTTCCCTCCTCTCGCTTTCGTTAACAAGATGATTCGCTTTTTTCGCGTACTGCCTGTGATGTGCTTGCGAGTGTGCCGTTTCTTCTTGCCGGAGTAACAATCCTTCTGCTTCTGGGCATCCTTTGGGCGTTGCACCGGTCGTTCTGTTCCATCAATGATCAACTCCTTGACATCCGGAAACTGCTCCAAAAACTGCGCAATACTCTCGATCTTGCGTTCGGGCAGCACCATCTTCTTGCCCAATGCCCTTTCCAGTATCCTTTGCAACCGATGCACCCAGCGATTGCTCCGCCCTCGCTCTAGCTCGAACAGAAAGCTGAGCACATCGAAGGTGGGGTAGCACTTAAAGTAGAACAAGATGAAAAATAGTTTGGCTTCAATACTCCTCAAACGGGCTTTTCTGCCACCGCCCTTCGCTCGTTTGCGAGGTTTTGTCTCACGTTCTACCTCCTCTTGATAGGCAACCGCGAACACTTGGCACAACTCCTCAAATGCTTTGCGGTTGAGCCCGGTCAGTGACCTCAGGAGACGGTCATTCCCTAGCGCACGTTCGATGTTGAGCATAGTCTGCTGCTCTGGTACAGAGATGCTTTTAGCTTATCTTATAAAGCAACAGGTCTATTTACAACTCGACCTAGCAGCATCTCGAAAGGAGGGACAACAGTCGACAAGTCAGGGCTTGCACGCCTTGCATCCTCTGGAAGTGCATACGCTGCTTTCATCACACCCATAGGGCGAAGCAACTGCAACCCCTCAGAAATTTCAAGAATACGATTGCCAAGTAGTTTAGTATGCTCCCCAGCTTGTTGCAACAATGTCGCTAAATCTTGACCATTGCCAGTCTTGAGAAATTGGTCAGTTGCAGTCAGCCAATCAAATAGACGTACAACAGGCAGAAGATCAAAAGTGGGCGTGACCTTTTGACCTTCAGACTCGAAGCTAGCCTCGAAAGCGCCATAAATTAGGGCATCAATCTG
>JANWZG010000457.1 GCA_025054735.1 Cyanobacteriota bacterium
GCCACGGTTTTTGCGGCTAATCAAACGAATGCGACTATCTTGGGCGGCATATTTCTTGAGGATGGTCAAGGAGCGATCAGTAGAACCATCATCAATAATCACAAACTCAAAGTCGGTAAAGGTCTGTCCTAAAATACTCTCTACTGCTTGAGCTAAGTATCGTGCTGTATTGTAGACGGCCATTACTACGGAGACCGTTGGTTGGTTGCTCATGAAGGTCTAGTCTAAGTACAAAACCTCTATAAACCAAGTTACTCTACTTCGAGCCGCTTTGCGAACCCACTGGAGATGGCATGGGACTAATTGCAGACTATGCTAAACGCTAGTCGGTTGCAACCTTATTTGGTATTTCCAAGACCTGTGAATTCTGCCTAGAACCAACTCACCTGAGTAATTCTGAACGATTAAGTAAATTCCTTGCTCTCCTCTCGCTTGCCTCATGCTGGGCTTTTCTAGGGGGCGAATGGCAGCATTACCTCAAACCTCTAACCCTAAAAACATGGTTGCAGAGCTAAGAGCTTCTTTCGCTAATGGTTTTGACTATCTCTGATCGGACTATCTCTAAAACATTGAGCTCAATTTGGAACAAAAAATGAATGATTTTGTGGATGTCTTACAACTTTTGTCCTGTACTTAGGGGTCTAGTTTTAGGGAGAGGTTTGATGACAGCAATGATTAGCAATTTCCAGCCCTGGATGTTCAGAGGTAGGGTGCAAATGGCTTTAATGCCATAAATGATCGCTGCCCACCGTTGCCGATTCATGAAAAACTGCCAGCCATACTTCACTAGTTGGCGATGGTGAGACAGAGCATCGACTGGTCGCCAAGGCTGGGTTTCGGTAAATTCTCCCTGGATTCCCCGTCGCCGCCATGCCCGCTCGCAGACTAGCCGCTTCATCTGCTGTTGTTGAGCTTGCTTGCGCTCGCTTTCTGACTGGGAATGCTGGCGATATTGGGTAACAGTTGTGGGGAGGTTGGCCAATTTGCCAATTTCTCCTAGCTTTAGCCACAGATCTAAATCTTCTGCTAAGTAAGTAGTGGGGTCGTAGCCACCGACTTGCAGCACTGCCGATCGCCGCATCATAGCAGAAGGATGATTAATCGGGGTTTTGCCGCCCAGAGCAAGACGCTGAATCTCGTCGTTGTCTTCTGCTGCTTGGTAGTGGAACAGGATACGCCCTGCCTCATCGATGAAGTCTTGGGCACCACCGACACAGACCACATCGGGGTGCTGGCGCAAAAAGGCCACTTGTAAGGCAAAACGCTCTGGCATGGCAATATCATCCGCATCCATGCGGGCGATGAATTCTCCCTGAGCTAAAAGCAGCATCTCATTGAGGGCGGCCAGATAGCCCGTGTTGGGGCGGCTGATTAGGCGAATACGATCGTCCTGCTTGGCATAGCGTTGCAGAATGGTAAGGGAGCGATCGGTAGAACCATCATTGACAATCAAAAACTCAAAGTCCCTAAAGGTCTGGTTAAGGATACTCTCTACTGCTTTGGCTAAATAGCGCTGAGCGTTGTAGACAGGCATCAGCACAGAGATAGTTGGTGGCTGAGTCATAGGGATGGCCTCCACAGGGCTGTCTTCAGGTAGGCAACTACCAGCAACTTCCAACTACCTTTTCGCCAGGGTAATGTGGTCACGGCATGACGACCATAGGCGATTGCTTCCGTGCGATCGCGACGCTCCACCGCCTGCCAGCCACAACGCAAAATCATCTCGTAATAGCGCCATTCTGCATCTTCACAAGGTCTAGGAGGCAATCCCCGGCGTTGCCATGCCCGCTGGCACACATCCCTCACGGCTACGGTCATCTGGCGTAGTCGCTGGGCACTAGTGGACTTAGGATGCACCCGATAGTGCAAGATTACCTCTGCTAAGTTTGCGAGTTTACCTCGTTCACCCAAACGCAACAACAGGTCTAAATCTTCTGCTAGGGGAGTAGCGTGATCATAGCCGCCCACCTCGCGGAGAGCAGTATGGCGCATCATAGCACAGGAATGCTGAATTACCGTTCTACCCGACAGTAGGCTGTCCTGAATGTCTGTATCCTCAGTAGGAACTACAATGTGGGTGATAAACTTATCTTGCCCGTTGATCATGTCATAATAGCCACCCACACAAACTACATCAGGATGTTGACGCAGAAAAGCAACTTGGTTGGCCAGCCGACTCGGTAACATGACATCATCGGCATCCATCACAGCAATGAATTCCCCCTGGGCCTGAGCCAGCAGCTCATTGCGGGTAGCAGGAATGCCCCGATGCTCCCGGCTAATCACGCGGATGCGATCGTCCTGCTGAGCATAGGCTTGCAAAATTCCCAGGGAACCATCGGTAGACCCATCGTTCACCACAATCAATTCAAAATCTGTGAAGGTCTGGCACAGAATGCTATCGATCGCCCGACCTAAGTAGCGCTCAGCATTGTAAACAGCCATGACGATCGACACCGTAGGGGTTGAGTTCATTAGGAATAGATCTGGGGTAACGGACTCATCAAGGCAACTATCAATAGTTTCCAGGCTCCTAGTTTCCAGGGGAGTGCTTGTACAGCCCGAAATGCGTAGACGATTGCCGCACCTCGCCGTCTCCATAAAAGAGTTCTCACCCCCACCTTAGATAATACTCACACCAGAGATAATACTCACACCAGAACCTGCGATCCACAGGCCGCCGTAGGGGTATTTCCTTAAACTGCCCTTGGATTACACGCCGCTGCCATGCCCGTTCACAAGCCTCTCGGCAATCAGCAATTTGCTCCAAGTGTTTGCGTTCACTACCGAACCACTATGCTGGCGATACTTTAGCACTGTCGCCTTTAGGTTAGCAAGCT
>JANWZG010000458.1 GCA_025054735.1 Cyanobacteriota bacterium
TGGTTACGAGAAATCCACTGATCAGACAGCACAAAGTTATTATCGGCACCCCTACCAAATGTCCAGCAGCTAGACTCGACTAGTGGCAAGTAACGATCGCCACTAGCTCCTCGTTGAATCAAATGGGGAGCAGATTGAAAGTTCATCACAAATCGATCAGCCTAGTTATGACCAAGACTGTGCCAACTTTCGTAAGCTATCACGAACAGTGATGCAAGTGACAGGGGCAAGTCCACTATGAGAAAGTGTCTCCTTGTACCCTCATCCTAACCTATCATTAAGATTCTGCTCGTGGAACAAGTTGTTCCTTAAGTTATTGAGCAGTTGCACCTATTAACACAACAAGTCTGGCTTAACCCTATGCACCTTCTCAATCCTAAGGGAGAATTGTCTAGCAGCGGGATATATCAGGTTATCGTGATGCTGCTTTCGCTAGAACAACTTGCAGAAGTTCTAACGTCAAGCAATTCTTCAAAGGCAACAGCATCTTAGGCGCTAAAACAGCAACATACCAAAAGTGGGGGAACTAGCCCCCACTCGATGGCTTAAGATTAGAACTCTACCGGCATAGCATTAACCTTGAAGACCTGCCCTTAGGCTGACTGACTAAGATTGACCTTCACAATCTTGCTCTTTTCCTCTTCGGCCTTGGGCAAGTACAATTGCAGAATGCCGTCCTTGTAGTCAGCTTTCACAGACTGATTCTGAACACGCACCGGCAAGGGAATAACCCGCTGGAACTTGCCATAGCGAAACTCAGTGCGGACATAACCATCTTCTTCAGAGCGCTTTTCAGAACGACGCTCACCAGCAATGGATACAGACTCTGCTGTCACTTGAATATCGAGATCTTTAGCATCCATCCCTGGCAATTCAACGCGCAGTTCCACTGCATCTGGAGTTTCGTGCATTTCAGCAGCAGGTACAAAGGATGTAGATTGAGTTGTTTCGGTGCTTATAGCATCAAATAGCCGATTCATTTCCCGCTGAAGGGCAGTGATTTCACGGAACGGTTCCCAACGAATAAGAGCCATAGTCATAACCTCCTAATCTGTAGTCGAATGAGTATTAACTCAATCTGCTTTTAGATTAGCAATGGCAGTTTCAGAGGGGGGTTCGGTTCTTTTCCTGGTTTCGATAGTAATCCCCGAAGACCTGCAAGCCCTCTGTAGACTAAGCAGGATTGTCAATAATTTGATGTTACTTGTGAGCAGTAGTGGCTAAGATGTTCGCGACTGTAATCAGTTCACGGGGGCAAGAGAGCAGAAAATCTGGCTGATAGTCAGCTAACACTGCGGCAGTATTGAATCCCCATGTAACAGCAATTGCACAGACTCGAATCTTACGTGCAGCTTCAAGATCACGAGTTTCGTCACCAACGTAGGCGACTTGTGTGGGTTTTAGGTGCTGTTGATACAGGCAGCGCCGAATTAGGCGATTTTTACCAAACAGCGTTGCACCGGAATAGATAAAGTCAAACAGAGTATCCATCTTGTTGCTGGCGAGAAACGTTTCTACGTTATCTCTGCCATTGGAGGTGAGAATGCCCAAGCGATAGCCCTGCTGCTTCAGGGTAGCCAATGTTTCGGGTATACCTACGATCGGTTTTAGATGATGCACCACTTGGTTGACTTCTGCTTTTAACCGACGAATCAGCAGGGGCAGATGAAAAATTGACACACCAGATTGTCGAATGATTTGGCGAGAGTTGAGGTTGCGCAGTTGGTCAATCTCAGCCTCAGAGGCAACCGGATAGCCAAACTCTTGGGCTAGTTTGTTGCAGATAGTAACAATTGTAAGGAATGAGTCTGCGATCGTCCCATCAAAATCAAAGATAAAGGTGTCTATGGATTTGGTTGTAAACATCGATGGTTATAGTTAGCACGGGCATTACGCCGTAGCATGTAGGGTTTTATCCGTCGCAGTGCCGATGCCGGAAATCGGCGTTCCCATTCTTCGTCAGAAAGGGTTGCCAACTCTGCAAGCGTAGGAGCAACATTACCAGCATACGGTTGAAATTCTTCTACTGTTGTTTCTTTTGCAAATCGCTGGTTCCAGGGACACACATCTTGACAAATATCACAACCCGCAACCCAGCCATGCAGATGGGGATGGATCCAATCTGGTAGCGTCGGCGATCGGTTTTCAATGGTATGGTAGGCTATGCAGCGGTTTGCATCGACAACAAAGGGCTGGGTGATTGCCTGAGTAGGGCAAGCGTCTAAACAGCGGGTGCAGGTGCCACAATGAGCCGTGTGGGGTTGATCGGCTGCTAGTTCCAAGTCAGTCAGTACCTCGCCCAAAAACACCCAAGAGCCATAGTCACGGGTAATGAGATTGCCATTCTTGGCGATCCAGCCGATGCCTGCTCGCTGTGCCCACACCTTATCCTGAATGGGGCCTGTATCAACATAAGCAATGGCCTTAGCACCAACCTGTCGCAGCTTCTCCACAAGAGGCTTTAGGCGTTTGCCTACCACCCGATGATAGTCTCGACCCCAAGCATAACGAGAGATCTTGCCACGATCTGGATGCTGGGAATGCTGATGAGGAGTGTAGTAGTTTAAGGCAACACAGATTACAGATTTCACTGTGGGCATGACCTGTCGAATATCTTGTCGCCGAGGATTGGCCATCCATTGCATATCTGCGTGATAGCCTCGTGCTAACCATTGTCGTAGAGACTCTGTTGCACCATCATCCTCAGTCACCGCTGCAATTCCCACACGGTGAAACCCCAGCGCTAGTGCCAACTGCTTCACTTGATGACTGTCCACAGCACCATCGCCTGTCCCTAAAACCGAGCACGAATAACAAACGAATAATCACCACCGGG
>JANWZG010000459.1 GCA_025054735.1 Cyanobacteriota bacterium
GGGATTGGATGGTACCTACCAGCCCTTGTCTCGCCCTCTGTTTATCTACGTGAATGCTAAGTCTGCTCGTAGGCCTGAAGTGAAAGCATTCATCGAGTTCTACATGGCTAACGGTGAAAAACTGGCTAACGAGGTTGGCTATGTTGGTTTGCCCCAGCGTGCTTATTCGATTAGCTTGGGTCGCTTCCGGGCTGGCCGCCGTGGTTCAATCTTTGGTGGCAAGGAACAAGTTGGCTTGACGATTGATGAACTGCTGAGCCGTGAAGCTCGCTGAGGCTGAACCTTTATCCAAGGTGGATATTGATTGACATTAATTGACACTTGTATTGCCATCTTGGTTGTGTATGTTGAGTTTGGTCGGAAGCCAGTGCTTCTCACGAGGACTGGCTTCTTCGTTTTGCTAATAACTGACCACATGCAACAAACATGGCCAAACATTACATTCGTTACCCAGTAGTTTTTCCAACAATTGTTTTAACGTCCGCATGACCACACAACCAATGGTTTCACCTGCTGCCCCTAGGCGATCGTTTGAATTTAAGGCCTCCCGCAATATTGTTGGCAAGGTCATTGAGATTATTCTGTTTCTAGCTGCATCAATATCAGTGGTGACGACGATCGCGATCGTCGTTGATTTAATCTACGAGTCCATTCCCTTCTTTCAGGTTGCAGGCTTGTGGCAGTTTCTTACAGGCCGTGAGTGGGGACCCGTGTTCGAGCCACCTAAGTATGGAATTTTGCCCCTTGTATCTGGCACTCTGACAACAACGATCGTGGCGCTGCTGCTGGCTATTCCCATGGGCACAATTATTGCTATGTACCTTAGTGAATTTGCTCCCGCTCAGGTTCGAGAAATTGTCAAGCCAATACTAGAACTGCTAGCAGGAGTCCCCACTGTTGTCTATGGCTATTTTGCTCTGCTAGTGGTCACCCCAGCCTTGCAGTTAGTACTTAAGGATCTACCCGGCTTTAATATGCTCAGCGCAGGTCTAGTGATCGGCATCATGATTGTGCCCACTATCTCGTCGATCAGTGAAGATGCCATGCGAGCCGTGCCAGTCTCGTTGCGAGAGGGTTCCTATGCAACCGGAGCAACTCGCCTGCAAACAGCACTGCGGGTTGTGTTTCCAGCGGCAATTTCAGGTATTTCATCCTCCTACATTCTGGGCATTTCGCGGGCAGTAGGCGAAACAATGGTGGTGGCAGTAGCAGCCGGTCTACAATACAGGCTTACCTTTAACCCGGCTGAATCAGCAGCAACAATCACAGCCTATATTGTGCAGGTGAGCATTGGAGATCTGCCCTATGGATCGATTCCCTACCAATCAGTGTTTGCCGCTGGTTTAGTGCTCGTGTTCATGACCTTAGTGCTGAATGTGATTGGACACTTTCTTAGTAAGCGGTATCGGGAGATTTACTAGCTATGATGACTGGTGGAAAGTTAGCCCATGATGTGCAAAGCGATCTATCTCGCCGCAAGCTAATTGATGCCATCTTTGTGATTGTCGGTATGGTGGCACTACTAGTGGCAACGATCGTCCTGCTCACTCTTATCACTTCTCTTGCGGTCAGGGGTGTTCCACGAGCAACCCTCAACTTCCCTGAGTTTTTCTTTACCTTTGCAAGTCGTCGTCCTACCGCGGCTGGCATTTATGCTGCATGGGTGGGTAGTGCTCTAGTTATGGTGGTTACGGCTTGCACCGCTGTGCCCCTTGGGGTTGCCGCAGGTATCTATCTGGAAGAGTATGCTCGTAAAAACTGGGTCTCTGACCTGATTGAGATTAACGTTACCAACTTGGCTGGTGTGCCATCCATTATCTATGGCCTGTTAGCCTTGGGGGTGCTCAACCAAGGATTGAAACTAGGGGAAAGTATCCTAACCGCAGGCATAACCTTGGCCCTGTTGATTTTGCCCGTAGTAATTGTAACGACACGAGAAGCTCTGCGAGCGATTCCCCTAAGTCTGCGAGAAGCAGCCTACGCTGTAGGAGCCACCAAATGGCGGATGATTTGGGATCACATTTTGCCCTACGCTACGGGTAGCATTCTTACGGGCGTGATTATTGGTTTATCCCGCGCTATCGGGGAAACTGCGCCGTTGATTACAATTGGTGCTCTCACCTTTATTGCCTTCCTGCCTGTCAATACTGAATCATTACCTGCTTTCATTAGCTCTTTCTTATCATTTGCTTGGTTAAAAGAGCCATTTACGGTTATGCCTATCCAGATGTTTAACTGGGTATCTCGTCCTGAGCCAGCGTTTCAAGATAATGCTGCAGCGGCTGGCATCGTTTTGTTGTTAATGACACTTGCTATGAATGGTGTTGCTATCTACCTCCGCTATCGTTTTCGTAAGGGGATCAAATGGTAAATAACGTTTCTGATTCGGTCAGTCAAGTTACCGGGCTACAGCCCAAAGCTGAAATTAAGTCACTGGACTTCTACTACAGCTCAGCCCATATTCTGAAGAATATCAATCTGCCGGTCTACGAAAACCAAGTAACGGCACTCATTGGGCCATCAGGCTGTGGTAAAACAACACTGCTGCGCTGCCTCAACCGGATGCATGACCTGTATCCAGGCAACCGTTACAGTGGCGAGATTATATTACAACCCGATGGGGTTAACATCTTAGACCGAAAAGTGGATCCGATCGAAGTACGAATGCGGATTAGTATGGTGTTTCAGCGTCCGAACCCATTTCCTAAATCTATCTATGAAAACGTGGCCTATGGCTTAAAGGTGCAGGGTTACAGTGGACGCAGCTTCCTAGATGACAAAGTGGAAAAAGCCCTACGCGATGCTGCCCTTTGGGATGAAGTCAAAGATCGCC
>JANWZG010000460.1 GCA_025054735.1 Cyanobacteriota bacterium
GAAGCCCCCTTCTCGCTACCTAGAAGAAGAGGTTTGGGGGATGAGAGCAACTCTTGACTGACGGGTATGAGGCCCTCACCCCCTGTGTCCCCCTCTCCCAAGCTGGGCGAGGGGGAAAGAGAAGCTGAAGTCCCCTTCTCGCTACCTGGGAAGAGGAAGTGGGGGGAAGAGGGATTCGTTAACCATGCCTCTGGGTTAGTATCCCCCGCCTGCAAGCCGGGAGTCACGGCTACCGTGAGTAGGGGTGGGGCTTGGGGGTTGGTGGCGCTGAACTGGCTGCCATCAGGGAGGAGAAAACTATCGGCGGTGCTGGCAGTGAAGGATCCAGCAATGTCTAGCTTGACGTTGGCACCGAAGAGAATACCGTGGGGATTGAGCAGGAATAGGCTAGCGGCTCCGTCTACCCCTAAGGTGCCCAGGATGTGGGAGAGATTGTTACCAGTGACGCGGGTGAGGATGCTGTCGATGCTAGTGGGGTTGGCGAAGTAGACCCGTTGCTGGTCTGCCACGTTGAAATCCTGGAAGCTATGGTAGAGGTTGGTGCCTCTGGTAGCGCCCCCCTGGATCAGGTCAGCCGGGAGGCCACGCACAGGGGCATTAGGGGTGACAGTGCTAGCTTCACTGCCTAGGGTATTGTCGGGGATGAGTTGGGCTTGGGTCGGTGGGGCTATCAGCAGTGAACCAAGTGCTACCAGTAATGGCAGGATTTGGGAGCATGAGTTGCATCGTTGTACTGGCAGATGTTGAGCGATCGCTGGCAAACAATTCTCTCGATGCATAGAGACTCCCTAATCGAGCAGACCGGATGAATGGAGAGTAGCATATCAGATGCTTTGAGAATCACCGAATCGTTCAACGGAAAAATTAACACGATCGCTGTTTCAGAGCGAACTACCTACTGTTGATTAGGTAGTTAGGGATTTACCGACACAGACTCTCCCTATCTCTGGCTGAGAGCGCCTACGTTGCCAACCGTTACACACTAGCTTGGTTCCCGGCGTGACTATCTGATAGTTAAATAGCCAACCTAATAGTTGAGCGTGGGGTTGACCATGACTTCTAAACCGCAGTGCCACTGCCATGTAAACTACTCCTTAATCAATTTTGCTTTCTTGATGTGGGCGTTGCTGTATAGCGCTGCTCAAACTCAGATCGAGTCAAGCGATCGCCATTCTCTAACGGCGGTAGTGAAGGAGTCTGGGTTAGCTCTGCAACCATCACACCTATCCTCTGGCTTGGTCTTTCCAGCGTGGTTGTTCCCAACGGGGCATGGTATTCCCTTTGATTGGACTTGATCGACCACTTTTAGAGGGAGAATGGCCTGAGCTGTAGCGGTGTTCAGAGTTCCAAACGCCTGCTCTAACTGGAAAATTTTTCCAAATCACTAATTATGATTAGGTGGTTTTTTATCAAAATCCCTAACAGCTATCAGGTTACATAAACCCAGCCTTTCCCATAGGATTAACGGCGTACAAGTTAGAAGGATGTCGCTATGACTGCTATTCAGCTCTCACCTACTGTTGTGCCGTCCATCTCTATGTCAGACTATACCAACCTAGCCCAAGCTCAAGAGCTAATCTATGAATACTTTCTTCAGATTATCAGGCAGAAATCCTCAACTGAGGTGTTGGTGGAATTTCGTCAACTCATCATTCACTGCCAGGATGTAGCTGATACCAAGGTGCTGACCGCATTCTACAGCATTCTCTTGTCTAACCAAGAGGTTGTTTTTCGGAATACGTTGAAACGATGCTGCTACATTCTAGTAAACCATTGGGAACTGCATCGCTGCTACAGCCAAATTCAGGCATTGGTATACTTGTTTGCTGATGAGTTAATCCAACGATCGACTAGTTCCTCTACCCTACGGCAACTGCGTAGATGGCTCAAGCATTTTATTCAAAGCTCAGACTACCAGGATCTCTGTTTATTTGCCTTTCGCCATGGGGTATTGACAGCGGGAGATCCGTGGGTTGATCGATACCACACCTATCGCTTGGTTTATCAAGCAGTTGATCCCCATAATCCTGTAGAGCAACGTCGTGCCGCTCACATTGCGGCTGCTCAGTTGAAACAGCGGTTCAAATTTGAGCTAGCAATGTATACTGCTCGTTGTCAAACAATCAAGGGGGTTGGTAAGGAGCAGACTGATTGCCCGCGAAATCCTACCCAATTGGGGGATGAGGTGTTGTGGCTAGTGAAGACGATCGTTGCTCAACAGGGTCAGTTTAGGCATCAAACATTAGCTCGGCTGTTCCTACAGGAAGTTAAGGATGTGAATTATCAAACCTTCAAAACAGGGTTGATGAGCTACATCACCTATTCAGTAGATTCCCAACCCTTTACCCAAGCAGTGCGATCGAAGTTGATGGCCAAGTTGACTCATTTTCAGGTCAATCAGAATCATGACCCTGTGAACCAGCAATTGTTGGTCTCTACCTGTGAATATTTGGTGGATTGTTTTACCTGTGAAGATGGTGAGTCACCAGCAGCCCTATTTCATCTGTTTCAGATACAAAGCTTACCGCTAACCTTAGTGATGGTGTTGTTAAAACTAGTACTGATTGCCCCTCAAAGCCGTATGCATCTAGAGGCACGGCTATCACAGCTTATCCAACACTATAGTGTTTTGCACCTAGAAGCCTGTCAGAGCTTTGTCACATTTTTAGAGGTATTGCAGGTTGCCTTTGCTATTTGTTGTGAGGATGTAGAGTATAACCTCGTAGAAATGCCCTATCAGTCTGGTGCTGAAGGAAATGTTACTAGCCTTGATCACTATCGTCTATTCTCTCAGTGGAAGCGGAAACAACCATAATC
>JANWZG010000461.1 GCA_025054735.1 Cyanobacteriota bacterium
GAGGTCGTTGAAGTGCTGCGAGAAATGTTAAAGATCCTGAGATTTGTCCATGCCCATGGTTCTATCCACCGGGATATTAAACCCTCAAACATCATGCGACACCGCAATGGAACGCTGTATTTGCTAGATTTTGGAGCTGTCAAGCAAGTCGCCAAGGGATCCGGAATACAAGGTTCTACCGGGATCTATTCCCTCGGCTACGCTCCCCCAGAACAAACTAGCGGCGGACAGGTGTTTCCTTCCACGGATTTGTATGCCCTGGCAGTAACTTGCATTCAATTGCTGACGGGTAAGCCGCCTACAGAATTATTTGATTCCTACACCAACACTTGGAACTGGCGACCCTATGCGACTGTCAGCGATCGCCTTGCCAGCATTCTGGATCGCATGTTACTGTCTGCGCCCAATCAGCGGTTTCAAACGGTCGATGAGGTCATCGCTGCTATCAAGTCACCATCTCCCCCAGCTACCCCTGCGACTTCCCCAACGGCTAGCGTCCCCAAGCCAGTTCACCAGTCCACTGCTCTTCAACCACCACCTCCACTTCCCACAATGCCCCCCCAGACATCACTCCCAGCGCCATCACCACCTCGACCGAAGCCTGCTCGTTCTGCCCGTCGTCAGCCAGCTACACTGTCTTTTTCCATTTGGGAATTATTGCTTGGAGGGGCCTTTGCTGGTTTTGAGGGCAGCCTAGTGACGATCGCACTCGTGAACTTGTTGGGCCTATCACCTGTTAGCGGTGGGTTAGCTTTGTTAACCTTGGCAGGCATGATTTTTTTCCAATCTCGTCGCTGGATAGAAAAGTGGGACTACCTTATCCTGGCAGGGATTAGTATTGCTTTGATGGCATTTTTGCCTGGATTGCGTGCAGGCAACCCAATGACTGGCATTCTCGTACTAGCAGGTTTAGGAGGACTGGTGGCGATCGCCGCAGCCTCCTTGTTTCGCATCATTTTTAGCCTGTTAGCTCGGTTTTTCTAGCTGCCAACACCACTCCACGATCACTAGTCACAGCCGTTTCAGCTACTGTTCCGGAGGAGGGGTCGTAGGAGCCGTTAAGGTGGGCAGCCGATCGCGGCGCAATAACTCTTCACTCGCTTCGCCTAACTCCTGCAATCCCTTAAGCAGTGCCCGAATACCAAGCATCGCTGCTAATGTAGGAATCGTAGCAATGCCAAGTAAGATTTCGGGTGCAACTGTGATCTCACGAGTGGTCGAGTCAGAATTGATCTTAGTAAATGGAGATACCATAGGGTGCTGCCAGTGAATCATGAGTCTGCAATAGATGAATAGAACTGCGAGGGCTGTAGAGATACTGGTGACTTACTCTAGCCAATTAATCCCAAACCCTCTGGCTCTACATCATTTATTTTTGAGTACACTTTAGCAAATACCATTAGGTTGTCTAGTCGTGCCGAGATGGGAAATTATCGCCAAGTTATGATGTCGAAAAAGCTGCCCGCAAGCCGTCCTGTCAGTTTACGGCACAGCCAGCGTATGCTTGCCAAGTGGGCATTTCTGGCAACGGGTTTACAGCGCATTCGTGTGCAAGCGCGGGTACAGGGCAATAATTTACATCTGTTGTATGAGGCACCCCAGTATCCCCATCAACACACGATCGTCAACCAAATGGTTCCAGCCCTAGCAGCTACCGATCTCACAAAATTCTTGCCCCATGGGCATCCTCCCCTCTATCAAGTCTTTCTCTACGGACGAGCCGTTGGACAAGAGTATCCGGCTTGGGTGAAAGAAATTTTGCTAAACCAGTTAGATGGACACCTTGCCGAACTAGAAGCTGAACGAGCGCTGAACAATCCTAGCCCATCTTCAGCGGGTGATGAGCAAGATTCATCCAGTGCCTCTAATGCCTCAGCTATAACTAGCCATGAACAGGCTACACCAGCAACAACAGCGAACGCATCTGCTGCCATCGTGTTAACTAACCGCAGCTTAGCCAAGCAGGGACAGGCAGATGGCATTGCCCGTTTCCTGAGCGAAACATTGGGCATGTTGGGGGTTGCCGTCAAGGTAAAGGTGGAAGTCAGAAAACGGCGATCGGCTCCCACTACAGACACTGTTGATTCTGATGCAGACGAGCAGGCTCATGTCACAACTTATCCACCCGTTGATAAGTCCCGTCGTAAGCGCATCTGCATCTATTGTGAGTCTTCCTACAGTCCAGATCCGTCACTCTTGGCAGAGACGATCGCTAGGCAACTGCGAGACTTGCAGCTAGAGGGCTTCCGAGATGCTCTGATCTTTAGTCAGGTTACCGGAGAAACCCAACCAGACTGGACATTGCGCATCGATCTCACGCCGCCTAGTGAGATTCTTACCTACCTAGCACGATGGGGACATATTCCCACTATTCAGCGCCTCTTAAACCAAAGTCTTGAGCCGCTGGGCATTCAAGCCTCCTGTTCTCAAAAGCAGTTGAGCTTGCATGTTGTGTGTCAGCTCACAAAACTAGCAGCATCCTCATCCCAAGCCGACTCTTCTGAACAACCTGTAAGTATTCCCCCCCAAGAAACTGCCGTGGAAGCGGTGCGATCGCTGCTAGAGTTCATCGCTCCCCAAGGATTGTATGCAGCCTTTGTCTATGGCCAAGCGGCAACGGAGAAAAAACCAGCCTGGGTAGAGTGGTTCAAATTGCCCGCTGCGGATCATCCTGCCCTGTCGGAATCTGCTGAAGAACTGGCGAAACAGGGTGATATGCCTGCCCTGGCCTTCTTGTTGGGACTCGCCCTCAACCCTGATATAGAACGCCAACTAGCAACTGGTGGCATTCGTGTGCAGATTTGCCA